>JAPLHX010000001.1 GCA_026389415.1 Coprothermobacterota bacterium
GGGGATGGCAGCATGGAGCGCGTCGGGCAGATAGGGATCTCCGGCGCGGCCGTAACCGGGCGGAGTGCTGTGCCAGGCTACCATCACCTTGGCACCAAGGGCTTCTCCTGCTTTGGCTGTTTCTTCAGCCAAAGGCCAGAATCCAGCGGAATCAATGGTGATGAGCAGGCTCTCCCCTTTCTTCACTTGACAGAGATCGCGCACTACTTTATAAGCGGTTGCGGCTAATTCTAAATCCTGTGTGTTCGGCATGCTGCCGATCCTCCTTTGATGTAGGTTCCAATCTTTTTTGCTCCCGAACAGGCTTGCAGAGGACATCGGAAAAGCTTCGAATGCAGGTCAGATCCATTCCAAACGCAGTTCTTTCAACTGCTATTCCCAAGAGTTTTCGGAGGAACGATTTTGGAAAAGAGTCTCGCCAGTAAACGCCCTACGCCGATAATAATTCCGTCTGGCAAGAAGATCATCACCAGGATATAGGACAAGCCATACAGAATATCCAGGTATCTCTCGATGGAACTGAACAATTCCGGAATCAAGACCAAGAACATGCTGCCGACAAGGGGTCCATACAAGGAGCGTTTGCTGCCCAACAACGGAATGAAGAAAATCGATACAGATGTGAATACATTAATGTCCACGGACGATATGGAGCCCGTGTAGTTGACATACAAAGCCCCACCCAAACCGGAAAGTAAGCCAGCAACGGTGTAAGCAAGCAGCTTGTACTTAAATGAATTGATTCCGGTCGCTTGGGCAAGATCCTCATTTTCCGCTATCAGTGTGAAAATCTTGCCGACTCGAGTATTGATTAGCCATGCAATGAAAGCAACAATGACTACTGTAAAGAAAATCACCAATAAAAAGTAGTTGTCGCTGCCCAAAAGCAAATCCAATCCGGTAATCTGAACACCGCTCCGCCCTCCGGTGATGGGGTACAGCGCCTCAATCAGCTTTGGGATCAAGATGGCTAATAGGAAGGACGCCATTCCAGCATAGAAACCCTTGGCCCGGCTGGTGGAAAGAAAGAACAGCATGGCCAAAAGGGCAGAAATGAGTGCCCCTAAAAGAATCTGAAGGGCGGGGGACACATTGGTCAATCTCTGCAGGACTACACAGGTGTAGGCTCCCAGAGCCATAGTAGCGGAATATCCGTAGAATGACTGACCCGTTTTGTAAAATAACAACCAGGCTACATAACCCTGAATAATAAACAGATATAAATATCCGATCACCCATTGCGTATATCCACCAACGAAAACAAACAGCGCCGGCAATGCGAGTACGAATGGCAAAAGGAGCCTTGGTAGATTATGTCGAATGGTCATTGGACTTCATCCTCTATTGGCAAGAACAGGCGTCGGCTCATACCGAACGCTCGCTTCCCAGGATTCCTTTGGGAGCAACGATCAAAATGGCAAACAGGATCACGTACAATGCCACACTTTGCCACATTCCCCCCAACCAATAGCCGGCAAAACTGATCACAACCCCCATGATTAAGGCGCTAATCATGCCGCCCCATACGTTGCCGATGCCGCCGACGATGGCAATAATGTAACCCAAGAAGCACAAATCCCAACCCGTGTTGACGGTCAGGTTATAGAGAACACCCCAAAAAAACGCTCCGATGAATCCCAAAATACATCCGATCCCGGATACAAGGCTATAGACAAATTCAACGTTGATGCCAACCAACTTCGCCATCTTCAGATTCTGTGATGTTGCAATCCAGGATTTTCCGGTTTTGGTCGTTTTCTCTAAAAAACGCATGACAAGAAGGATGCTGAAGGCAATGGCGATGGCGATTACTTTATTGATGTCTACCGCAACATCCGCAATGAAGAGCGTGCCAAGCTTTGGCAGCTCAATGGATATTGTGGGTCGGGGAAAAAAGTTCTTGGTCAACCCCGCCACAATGGTGGCTATGCCGAAGGTGATAATGAAGAATAAGGTAAGGTCATTCCCTTTTTTCTTGATCAACGGATTTAGCAGGAACTGTTGAATTCCAAAACCGATCACGAAACTGGTGAGCAGACCCGCCAAGATCGCCGGCAGAAGTCCATACGGCAATAGCAGCCACGTTGTGAAGGCCCCGAACGTGCCAATGGTTGCGATAGCGTAGTTCAAGATCCCGGTGACACCATAGATCAAAGCGACACCCATGACCGGCAGAGACAGAATGCCTCCGATGATGATTCCAGTGATTAGTCCTTGCAAAACCATTTGGCAAATTCCTCCAACAAATGGAGCCTATGCGCCCAAATACAGGCTCTTAATGAGATCCCGATCCAATTGCTGAGCGTCTTCTGTGAACCTGATTTCACCGGCTTCCAATCCATAGACTCGGTCCGCGACATCGAGTGCCTTAATACTCTGCTCTGAAAGGATGAGAGTGATCCCGGTTTCATCGCGTAAATCCCGGAGTATAGATAAAAGATTCCCCACAACTTTGGGTGCCAAGCCTAGAGAGAGCTCATCGATCATCAAAGCTTTCACATTCGCGGCAATCCCCATGCCAATCGCCAGCATCCTCTGCTCTCCGCCGCTCAATGTGCCCGCTAATTGCCTAGTTCGATCCTGCAATTTCGGGAATATGCGGTAAACCCGATTGAGTATTTCCTCGGTGGAACGTTTGTTTTCGAAAAACGCTCCTAGTTGCAAATTCTCCTTTACGGGCATCGAAGGAAAGAGATTGCCTTCTTGCGGGATCAGCATCAAACCCATCTTCCTTCTTTGAAACGGTTCCAGTTTGGTGATATTGCGGTCGCGGAATTTTAAGGATCCTTCTTTTGGTTTCAGAAGTCCGGCTACCGTCTCGAGAAATGTCGTTTTGCCAGCGCCGTTCGGACCAACGATGGCCACAATTTCTCCTTCAAACACGGAAAAATTTACCTTTTTTAAGGCTGCATAGGAACCGTAGGTCACAGTCAGGTTTTCCGCTTCCATCAACAAGGGCGGCATATTTACTCCTCCAGCTCCAAATAGATGTTCAGAACCTCTTCATTCTGCCGTATCGAATCCGAAGTTCCTTCCGCCACCTTTTCCCCCTCATTGAGTACGTATATCCAGTCTGACGTGCGCATGATGGGTTTGATCTCGTGTCCGATTTGTAAGATCGTGTATCCTTTAGATCGCAACTCCTCCACGATCTCGCAGATCTGGAGGGTCTCTGGTCCAATCAATCCTCCCAACAACTCATCCAGTAACAGGAGCTTGGGTTTTGTGGCCAGCGCCCGTCCTAGTTCTACAAATTTCATTTCTAGCGGGGCAAGGCTGATCACTGGTCGACTCGCTTTCTCGCTAAGACCGAGAAACGAAAGGATGTCGCGGATTCGTTGTTCATGTTCCTGCAAATTGTAGTGGTGCTCTTTTAATAACCCGGCATAGATATTTTCGTATACGGACAAGTTCGGGAAGATATTTCTCAACTGATACGTTCGAGCAATGCCTAGCTGACAAATCTCATAGGGTGGCTTTCGAGTGCAAGAGTTGGTTTCCAGAAAGATAATCTCTCCAGAATCCGGCTTTAAAGACCCGGCAATGATGTTAAAAAGCGTGGTCTTTCCAGCACCATTGGGTCCGATCAATGAAGTAATCTTACCGGTTTCAACGGTAAGGCTCACGCCTTTTAGCGCCGCCAGTCCCCCGAACATTTTTGTTATGTTTTTTACTTCTAGCATGTTCGTGAAAGCTCCATTCCGAATTTGGAACTCTGGCAATCTCGGTCCCCCGTCACTTTTCTGCGACGGGGGACCGAGCCATTAATCTAAACTATGGGCTGGCAGGATAGATTTGGCCCTGCTCCAACTTCGTCATGCCCTTCATGATATCTAGAACTTGCTGGGCGTCCTTTTTGGGCGTAACCACCTTTTTGATCAGCACTTCGTGCAACGGGAAGCTGGGATCAAGCCCGGAGCCCGGTTGGAATTGGATGATGGCGCCGGTCGAACCAGCGTTGCTTCCATAGGCGTCGAGAGGCCCCATCGGGCTGATACAGACATTTTGAAAGGAGGTCTGGTGCATGGTGTCGATTAGCAAGTTGTGGTCGACCAATCCTTGGGGACCCGCTTTCTTTACGGCTTCAATGAACCAGTAGATGGCCTGGTAGTGGTTGTTGGTATACGCTTCCGGATAGGCGTCTTTACCATATTTTGCTTTCCATTTGGTGACAAAGTCAGCCCAAGCAGGTACTGTGGGATCGTGATCGGCCAAGGTGTAGATGTTTTCTGCGCCGTAGGATCCGGTGATTTTCGCGCCGCCCATGTTGGAGTAGGTTGGGTCATAGAGGAAGTACTTCGGCACGGCGCCAGCATCCCGCAGTTGCTTCGGGAAGCTGAACCAACCAGCGCCCATATACGCACAATAGAGCGCATCGGGATTGGCTTGCTTGATGATTTCCACTTCAGTGGCAAAATCCGTTTTGTCGAGCGGAGTGTAGATAATGGGGGAAAGCTCGAAGGGTTTGCCGTTCTGCTCCCAATAGGCTTTCAGGCCCATACTGTTGCTGTAACCCCAGTCGTAGTCTCCTCCGACAAAGGCCACCTTTTTGGCTCCGTTCTCGGCGAAGAATTGACCGGCGAGGTATCCGCAGTAGTAATCCGAATACCCATAGTAGGTTACCCACTTAGAGAGCGTGACTTCCCCGGGTGGCAGGTATTTGGACATGCTGAGGTGTCCACCTACGATCGTGGGCAACTCGTATTGGGGGGCGAGTTGGCAAGGAACTCGAATTTCTGTTTCCAGGGCGGCTCCGATGATCATATCTGGATTCCAGCTTTCGACTTCTCGCTGCAGCTTCTTCTGGAAGCTGGAGGGTTTGGTTTCGGTGTCGATCACTTTGTAGTCGATACCGGCGAAGCCCGGAATTCCTGCTTCATTCAGCTCATCCACCGCCATACGAACGGCCCTGTCATAAGCGGGTCCGATGTTCGCCGCGTCACCAGAGAACGGCATCGTGCCCAAGATTTTAATCATGGGCAAGGCAGTCGGTGTCGGGCTGGGAGACGCCGATGTGGGCGTGCTCGAGCTAGAGGGTGTAGTAGTGGGAGTGCTGGTAGTGCTGCAGGAAACGACTCCCAGAATGAGAGCGATTCCAAGCAGCCCTATCAAAAATGATGTTCTTACCTTTTTTACTACTTTCCAAAACATACCCTTTCTCCTTTCCTTCCCGTGCAAGTTTTCCAACTTCATCCAACGGTTTCTTATCCTTTTCACTTCCTTTCTGTCAGATTTTATTGCTCTTACTATTGCTTCCCCATCCTATGTGCCAAATCGGCTAGCTTTGGATGAAGAATCTTTCCCTCTTTTGTTATTTGCACTCCATCCAACCAAACGGAGGAGTTCAGGCAGATGCCATCGACATGGGTAGCAGCGGGTCCTGCATTACCTTTGAAGAAGGGGCCTTGATAGCCAAACCCCCATTCGGTGGAGCCCCCAACGCGCTCATCTTCGGTGCATAGGCCAGATAGTCGGGCGCCCGGGTTGAAACCGTAGCAGACATGGGCGGCATTGCACATGCGAGGATCGTTTAAGCGGTCGAACCAACCCCGAAGGAAAGTGGCTTCTTCATCTCCACTGATTTCATACCACTTGCCATTCTTAACGTGGAGCGTGATCGGATGATGAAGCACGCCTAGATCAGCTTCTCCACCGCCAGAGAAGGAACCATCGAAAACGATGGTGCCATGAATCGATTCCTCGCGAGGAGCCCAGCCGATCTGTCCAACAAGGAAATGAGGTCCCGGCACCTTTGCCCACCCTTCATTGGTTACTGGTCGCCCGGGAACATTTTCGAACGAGACATCGGTACCAGAGAGTGTCGTGATACGCATTTCTTTGGCTTTGGCGGTCATCTCCACCAGCAAATTCTGAAATTCTTCCTGCAATTCCAGGTCTACCTTGCCAACCGTGCGGATGATCTGATCAATGCTTAAGCCGCCCAGAAACAAGTAACGGACCCGTTTGGGGTCCGTTAACGCTTCTTCCCAAGCTTTTCCATAGAGTAACCACTGATAGTTGTACTCAATCCAGACATCGGTGTTGGGGATGGCAGCATGGAGCGCGTCGGGCAGATAAGGATCTCCGGCGCGGCCGTAACCGGGCGGAGTGCTGTGCCAGGCTACCATCACCTTGGCACCAAGGGCTTCTCCTGCTTTGGCTGTTTCTTCCGCCAAAGGCCAGAATCCGGCGGAATCAATGGTGATGAGCAGGCTCTCCCCTTTCTTCACTTGACAGAGATCGCGCACTACTTTGTAAGCGGTTGCGGCTAATTCTAAATCCTGTGTGTTCGGCATCTACTTCATTCCTCCTTTGATGTTTAGCACATCGTGCGTTTCTTTGCCGGGGGTTTGGGATACCCGACTTTGCTTTGGGAGAGCTTCAAACTGATTAAGTCCTCACAGACCTTGAGGGCAGCAGGGGCGGGGCTAATCACCGGAACAGGCAGTCGATTCGCGATTTGCCTTGCGATTTCCGTCATACCGGTACAACCGATCACAATGACTTCCGCCCCTTTTTCAATCAGTTCTTCGGCCAATTTCACGAACCGATTGACTTCCTCGCTTTTGTCCTCTGCTAGGCCGAGAACACAAATGCCGACGGATTTAACTGCAATGCATTTGTGATCCATCTCAT
>JAPLHX010000134.1 GCA_026389415.1 Coprothermobacterota bacterium
TCTACTTTTCCCATCGCACCTTGCGCGGACGGGAGCGCGTACCGAGGAAAGGGCCGGTGATCCTGGCCTTAAATCACCCGGCTGTGGCGGATGCCTTTCTGGTGGGCCCCTACCTCAGCCGGCGCCGTTTGGCCTACTTTATGGCGGAGGAGGAGCTGTTTTTTGACCGGTTCCCGTTTCGGCTCATTGCCTGCCTGATTCGGCCTTTGGGCGCCTTCCCGGTGGACCGACGGCTGCCGGTGGATCGCCGGGCCATTGACTATGCAATCGATCGTTTAGCCGAAGGAGAGTTGTTGGCTCTGGCTCCGGAAGGTGGCACCGAGCGCGGTTGGGGACTGCTTCCCTTTCGCTCCGGCTTTGCCCAACTGGCTTTGCACGCGCGGGAACGTCGAATCCAGGCGGGAGCGTCAGCGGACGTGCAAATCGTACCCGCAGCGGTGGCGTACCGAGAGACTGCCCGGGGCCTCCAGACGAAAAAGGCGATGCGCTTTCGGGCGAAAGCCGGCGTGTTGGTTGGTCACCCGTTTTCGCTGGAGCCGTTTCTGGACCCGGAAAAGAAAAACGGCCAAATCGCCGATGAAATTGCCGAGTACACCCGCAACCGCGTCTCCGAGCTGTTGCAGGAACTGCAACAATTGCTCTGATGCCAAGACATTGTCAGCCGTTCTGTTACAATAGCTTCCAGGGTTGTTGTGATGGAACGAGACTATTTGACCGAATTGAGACGAACCGCACTGGCGATCTTTGGCGGACAGCCGGCGAAAGTGTTTCTCTTTGGCTCCCGTGCCCGGGGAACGCACTTCCCCTGTTCCGATATTGACATCGGCATTCTGTGGGATGACCCCGGTGCAGGTAGGCGGATCACTTTGTTGCGGGAACAAATCGAGAACTTGAACATTCCCAATAAGGTGGAAGTGGTGAATTTCGCCGAGGTTTCCCCCGCGTTTCGCGAGAACGCGATGCGATCGGCCGAGATTTGGCAGGAATGAACCTGCAAGTACGGGATGCATTGAAGGCGCTGGCAACGCTTAAGGATGTCTTGCGGGAACCATTCACTCCGATTGTGCGCGACGCCACCATTCAGCGCTTCGAATATACCTTTGAAGCGGCGTGGAAAGCTCTGAGGGAATACCTGAAAGAACGGGAAGGAATCCTCGCCAACTCTCCGAAATCCTGTTTCCGTGAGGCATTCAGCCTGGGATTATTCACCGAAGAGGAAACCACCCTGAGCCTGGAAATGACTGATCGGCGGAATGAAACTTCGCACACCTATCGTGAAGAGATCGCGCAGGCTATTTACCAACAGATTCCAGCCTACTGCTTTCTGATGGAGAGCCTACTGAAAAAACTGGAAGGTTTTTCAGACTAAAACCACGTTCGTTCAGTGGCCCTTGCCGGCCATCATCTCCAAAGCGTGGGGCAGAATCGGCAGCAGGAAATCCATCCCAACTTGCACGGCCTTCGGACTGCCCGGCAAATTGATGATCAGTGTTTTTCCACGCAAACCGGCTTCACCGCGGGATAAACAGGCGGTGGCAGTCTGTTTCATCCCCTCTGCGCGCAGAGCTTCGGCAATCCCGGGTGCGCGGCGATCCACGGCTTCCAACGTGGCCTCCGGTGTGACATCTCGATGAGAAAAGCCGGTGCCGCCGGTGGTGAGGATCAGATCCACTTGCCGATGATCGGCCCACTCCATTAGGGTCCGTTCGATCAGTTCCTCCTCGTCCGGCACAATCAAGCTGACGGTCACATCCCAGCCGGCCTGACGCAGGCGTTCCTCGATCTGCGGGCCGCTGCGGTCATCGGCCAATCCCTGGGAACAACGATCGCTCACTGTAAGAACTGCTGCCTTCATTGCGGCATCTCCTTAGGCTCCACGGCGATGGGATCGCCCGCTTGGATTTCTCCCCCTTGCAGTACGCGGGCGAAAATCCCTTCCCGCGGCATCACGCAATCACCCACCAATTGACGGATCTCGCACGCCAAATGACATTCCTTGCCAATCTGGGTCACTTCCAACCGGATCTCCACTCCGATGCGCAGATGGGTGCCCACGGGCAGGGTCAGCAGTTCGATCCCTTCCGTGGTCAGGTTCTCGGCGAAATCCCCAGGCTGCAACGCCAAACCCTTCCCAGCCATTTTATCGATCGATTCCTGGGCCAAAAGACTGATCTGGCGATGCCAGGATCCGGCGTGCGCGTCTCCCTCCAGACCCTGTTCGACGGTGAGGAAGCCTTTCACCAGGGGTTGCTTGCGGATGCCCTTGTGTTCGGAACGGTTGACGGAAACGATCCGACTCTTCATGCCCCTGCTTCCCAGGTCCCGCTCTTGCCGCCGCTCTTCTTGATCAGCCGGAGATCAGTAATGCAGATGCCCCGTTCCGCTGCCTTGCACATGTCGTAGACGGTCAGGGCAGCCGTCGCGACCGCCGTGAGGGCTTCCATCTCAGCACCGGTTTTGCCCTCGGTGCGACAAATCGCCTCAATTTCCACCGATGACACGGAGGGATCCAGCCAGAGCTGCACATCCACGAAGGTCAGCGGCAGCGGGTGGGCCAAGGGAATCCATTCCCAGGCTCGCTTGGCCGCTTGGATACCGGCGATCTGGGCCACGCTCAGCACGTCTCCCTTTTTAATCGACCCTTTTTTCACCAGAGTGAAAGTTTCGAGCGACAGCAGCACGCGAGCCCGGGCGATGGCCTCCCGTTGGGTGACCGGTTTGGCTCCCACGTCCACCATCCGTGCCCGTCCCTCGTGATCTAGGTGTGTCAATTTTTTCGGCACCATTTGTAACCTCAGTATTCAGTAGTCAGAAGCCAGAAGCATTTTGGCGTCAATCGCAATACAAAGCTCGGAATATCCTTCATCCTCCGATTTGGGACATCCCTCGGCTGAAGTCCCGCGCGGTCTGCGGCATACAAGCGGGTTTGGCCGCCACCGCCTGACGCAGGAGTTCGCGGATCGCTTGCCGGTTCGGGATCGGGCGCAGGGCCGGTT
>JAPLHX010000035.1 GCA_026389415.1 Coprothermobacterota bacterium
TATTCTTACCGCTGCTTTTAGCCTTCAACCCCTCTTCCCAAAACTGATAGAGGGATTCCCGCTTACCCCGCCCCGCCTTTTCTTCTTTCTGACGCAGCAGGTCCCAGGCTTCCGCTGAGCCCAACGCTAATGCGGCCACCAAGCAGAGCAAATGCGATTTCCCGGAGCCGAACTCGGCTTGCACCCAATACCCTTGACCGATCGGATTCTCCTTGCGGTGTGGGTCATAAGGCGCGGCCATCTTGCGGAACAAGTCGTTCAGGAACGGACGCACCGGGTTCAGTTGGAATTCAGCGATAGTCTGCAGCTCCGGTTTGCGATCGCGGCGGCTCTGATCCGAATTGGAATCAGCCCAGATGTGCTTCTCCAGCGAATAGACGGAGATGATCCGGTCCGGCACCGTGCAGATCTGATCCAGCGTTTTCCGCTGGCTGAAGAGTGCATCTACGGCCATGGTTAATCCTCCCTTTCCCTAGGGCTCCTCTTTGTCCCCATTTCCTAATCTTCCTCTTCGAGTCGTGAACGGCGGCCCCGCTTTTGTTTCACTTCCCCTTGCCCACGAGCCAGGCTCCGCACGCAGACTCCGTAGTCTTCTTCCACATCCACCTGTTGTTCCTCCGTCAACTTGTTTGTATTCAAACCGCCCTTTTCGTAGAGTAGCTTGCCCTGCTCGTAGAGGCCTGCCCGTTTGGCGTGACGGATCCAGGAGGCTAAGGTGGCGTCGGAGGGTCGTTCCTTCTCCGGTACGGGGATCTCCTGCCCCAAGAAGGAGAGGTAGCGCTTGATTCGCCGCCCGATCCCCAGGGACCGACCTTCCCGCTTGACCCGCTCTTCCTCCGAGGAAGAGGGCAGGCGCCAGGTTCCCTCGGCGGTCTTGTAGTAGAAATCGGGCAACCACTCCGCCATCGGTCGCCGTGGTTTATCGGCGACTTGGATCACTTGCTCGAACAGGTCGCTGTAGTGGACCCCTTCCTTCTCCGGGTGTTCCTGAATGTATTCCTGCATGAAGGAGGCGAGTTTGCCGGCGGCCGCTTCCTCCTTCTTCGATTCGGCTTGGTCCTCCACCGCCAACTCCGTCTCTTTCAGGTACCAGCGGGCGGCGCCGTTGGATTGGCCCTCCGGATGGACCGGCTCGGCGATCTGGCAGAGCAAACCCTCGAAGTCGTGAGCTTCCATTTGACCCCGCCGCACCATCCGACTGACCACTTCGTCGTAGATGTGGTCTTTAGTGGTGCCAGGATGCGTGTCTACGTAATCGCGGATAATCTGATGGACCTTCTCGTTGAAGGTTGTCTTATCTTCATCACCGGTGATGGCGACCGTTGCTGTCACCTCACCGGGTTTTGGTTTGCGGAAGTTGATAACCAGGTCGCGCTTGGTTACTTTTTCAGCTTGGCTTTGATTATATGTTTTTTGCCCCGTATCAATATAGATAGCATCGCTTCCGATGTCTGGCAGGAACCCGACTTCAGCCATAATATCCTGAACAAGAGACCATGTTCCCTCAGAGGTGTCATGATAGCAAAGCGACAACCATCGCCCAGGTTTCAGAACACGATAACACTCCACCATGGCTTTCCGCATTAGATTCGTCCAATCTGCCTCCGTCTTCCCACGAGTCTCATTTATTGTGATCTCGTCGTTATGCCAACGGGTGTCCAGCTGCAACCAAGACTCCCAGATAAAATTCAGTTCGCCATATTGATATTTCCCAGCGTAAGGTGGATCAGTAAATACTGTATCAACGCTATTTGAAAGGATATTATTCAAGTAGACTGCGTTGTCTGTTGACACAATTATCTCTGAGCATTTTATTAGTGCCAGGAGCTGAGTATGAGCTTCATATGTATCCCTATATTTCCGTTCAAATGCAGTCCAGGCTTCATTCTCACGACTAATCTGTGGAATATAGTAGTTACCAGTGGGCTGACCACCTCCACCCTCCCGATGCCTATAAAGCTTTGAAATGTTCAGCAGAAAAGAAGAAACCGTGGATCTTAAAACGTCATCGTAAGGTTTTCGGATTTGTGTTGCCATTTCCAGAATCACCGCCAGCGCCCACAAGTTGCGCTTAGTGAAGAGCGCAGCAACAGTTCTAAAATCACGTCCAGGCCGCCATTCGTCACCCCAGGGCTCCGTGTCAGACTCCACATGCATCATCCGATCCTTGGGATACCAATGCGGAATCTTTTTCGTCTCAATCTCCCG
>JAPLHX010000087.1 GCA_026389415.1 Coprothermobacterota bacterium
ACTCCATAGACTACGTTGGCATCATCATCGGATTGCCCCTTCGGCACAAAACTAGCCACCAGAGACGATTAGAAGGCTCAATTATACCAAAACCAACAAGATCTATTCAGAAAATAGAATCAGTTTTTCCTGAAGTGATCGAGGGCTTGGAATGCAGAAAAGCCCCGTTTCCAGGGCCTTTCTTGCAGATTGTATAGATGATTGTCGTTCTAGGGTTGGGGGAACACGATCGCACACCCCTCCACCAGTACTCTCATCCAATACCCGGCCAAGGGCTGGAAGGTCCCCTCGCTGGAGAGCGAGTCGTATCGGGTTCCCGTCCAGCGGTAAAAAGGCTCCTTGACCCAGCCGGTTCCAATCGCCCCATCGAGGTTTTTGGTCTCCGCTCCTCGGGTCACGGTCACTGAACTCCAGGCTACGGTCTGGGGATAGGGCGTGCCGATTAGGTTCCACCCCGCGGAAAGGGGGGAGATGTGTGATTCAAGTTCTTCCAGATTCCAGCAACTGCCACTGTTTGCGCAATTTGGGTAAGAGCTCCTTGACCCGGGATTGAGATACAAAGCACAACCAGAAGAATCACTGTCAGTGGAAATCTGAACAC
Organism: Coprothermobacterota bacterium; assembly: GCA_026389415.1. Lineage (GTDB taxonomy): Bacteria > Caldisericota > JANLFM01 > JANLFM01 > JANLFM01 > JAPLHX01. The sequence continues at coordinate 602 of JAPLHX010000087.1, forward strand.
CGTCCCCATCTAATTGCCTCCCAATTTTTCTACTCCGCGCTTCCCCCCAAAAGAAGATATTTCCATTATGAGGTTGTTCTATGATTGAAGCAAATTATCTCAGCGTCCCCACTGGGCTAGCCATGCTAATGTCAACATTAGTTTATAACTTGTCTCCTCCCATTTGGATCCGCAGCAGCAGCACCGCAGTTTGGGCACGGGTGGCCGGTGTATTCGCGTAGAAAATAGGCTGGCCGCTCAGGTTCGACGCCAGGATGTGTGGATCATTGCCGGGCCGTAGTAACCTGTGGGCAGTAGCGGTACCCACGTAAAGGGAAAACCAGTCTGTCACCGTCATTGACCGCACGCTACCGTCCAGTTCTGCTACCTGCCAGTCGGATGTGGGTTCTTGCAGAGTCCAGTCCATAGCTCGCACGACCACTGTTACCACCTCGGCCAGGGTCACTTGCCCTTCCGGCTGATACGTACCGTCCGGATAACCCTCCACCAGCCCCAGAGAAGCGGCCGCCTCCACGTAGAGATACGCCCAGTGGTCCTTCCCCACGTCGGGAAACCGAACACCGGACGGTGCCTTAGGCATTAACCCCCCAAGGACAGCAGCACCATCTTGGCGAATTCAGCCCGGGTCACCGGATTTTCCGGTCGAAATGAGCCGTCCGGATAACCGTTCACCACCCCTATCCTGGCCAGGACCTCGATCTCCTCATGAGCCCAGTAGTCTTGGGGTACATCGGAGAAAGTGGTTGCTTCGGGACTGTCTGAAGGTACTGGAGACGGCGTGGGCGGGATACTCCCGCCGAACACGGCGAAATCACCCGAGATGTCGTCGGCCAACGGGGCGTTATCCAGGATCGGGTTGACCCACACTACCCGGATCCGGCCTTGCTCGGTAGAAATATCCGGCACTTTCCAGGCAAAACTGGTAGGACTGGTACTGCTACCCTGGAGCTGCCAGATGCCCCCTCCATTCGGTGAGAAGTACACTCGCACACTGATCGGTATTGGGATCGGCGGGGGCTCGTCCGTGGTGGCCTCGCTCGTGGTGTAGCGGATGGAGTACTCCGAAGCAGCTCGGACCTTCTCCCCACCGGTGGGTTGACTCAGTGTGATTGCGCGGATGATGTCCGCTTGAGCCGGTAGGGTGGACAGCAACAGTAGGACCACTAGCAGAAAGGCCACAGTGCCGAATCCAATTCTCTTCATCACCATCACCTCCGCCCAACAGCGTAACAGAAGAAGGCCATAGGTCACGGGACCGAGGGAGGAGAAAATAGAGGTTTTATAGTGGACCATTGAACCATATAGGTAAGACGCACAATAGATAGGGTTTGAATTCTTGTCCGTTTGTGTAGTGTCTTTTTGTTATAAAACAGTTGTTCGAAGCCGGAATCCACACAAGCCCTCTAGAGAATTTTCACCAAATGCTGCGGAAATAGCCTATGACTTGATTTCCACGAACGAAAAAGTATGTTCTTAACTACGTTTCAATTCTTTAGCTTTTCACGGGGCGTAAAACTCCAAGAATCCGCATGTCTCACATCGATACAACAAGATTTCTCGGCGCTGGCTCGGTACGCCTCTTGCTTGAAAGGGTGGCTCAATGGGGGGTGCAAAAAGGTAGGGCGAATTGCCATAGTGACCAATTTCCTTCATGAAACCTTGCACCATATTTCCAGAGCATTTTGGACACGTCTTCGGTTCGGTCATTGCATATCCTTTCTTATGCCCAATTAGGATGCTTTCTATTATGGACCTTCTATGATCATCGTTGATCATAGGCGAAGTTTACCAATAGGCACTTTATTGCACCCCACGTCGGGAGTCAGCGATGTGCGATAGTGCATCCTTGCAGCCAGACGTGGCTCTTTTCGCCAGGCATAACCGAGAGTCGTCTCGCCCTCCTCGATATGCACTGAATGAAACCTAGGACAACGAGGTGGCATGTCAAGGGCCTGTCCCCCTTGGATGGTCTGTCAATCCTTCCACTTGATGAGAGTATTCCCATTGGAAGAGTGGGTCGGTCCGATGAAGATTGGCAGGCGCCGAAGAGCAAGCCCCTCACCTACCCTGGGACCGGGAAAACCGGTCTCATGCTCAAGCAGATCGCTTGGTTGAAGGTCCTTATCCATTCCAATCACGGTGCTGTTTGGCTGACTGTCTTTAGAATTTCTGCCAAGTTGCGTATCATTTCCTTGAAGCCGTTGCGTAATGAAGTCAAGAAACAGATGGTGAAAGAGTAAAGGAGGATGGAGATGAAGAAGCTGCTAGTCATTTCGCTTGTTGCATTGTTGGTCATAGGGGTTCTGCCATTGTATGGAGCCAGTTCCACCGCGATTGTGTTGACGATTGGGGAGGCTTCCGCCCTGGTGAATGGCAGCGCCACGGTCTTGGATGTGGCACCGTTTATCCAAGAGGGGCGCACCTTCGTGCCCTTGCGCTTCGTAGTCGAGCAACTGGGAGGGGACGTCGCCTACGACACCAAAACGGACGGCACAGTCAATACAATCACCATCATAATGGGAACGGGAGCTCTCGCGCTCACGGAGAGTGAGCAAGAGACCATGCGGCAATACGTGGAAAACGAGTACCAGAAGGTTTCGGACCAGCTTGCTTACCTCCGAGAAGAAAGTGACTTTGCCTGGACGGAGAGCGACTTGGCCTTCTATGGAAAATGGATGTCCGGCCTGGAAAAAGAGCGGACGCAGCAATACATCGATGCCGCGATGGAATACCAGGTGGCATTTGAGACGTTGAGGTACGAGATATCGTCTTATGATGTGTTGCTTCCTTTGGGCAGAGTACTGCTTCTATCAAATCAGGCACTTGTAGCTCGAAATATTCTGGAACACTACATTGAAGAAGCGGAAGGGGATATTTTGGGGGAAACGAATCCCGAGCGGCCTATCACGGAAGAAGGGACTAAACTCCTGCAAAAAGACATTGAATTCGCACAATGGCTATTGGCAATTGCCAAAAGGTAATCAATCGGGTAAGCCTAGTTTTTATGAACCCTAGGTTATGATCTATGGTTCATGAAACAGAACTATCTAATGCTTATGGTCACTTTTCCTTCCAAGACCAGTGGTACAGCGTTCGACTCTTTCCTTCGGCACCAGATTAACCACCAGGGCCAATAATAAGGCTCTGTTACTTCTAAGATCGACAAGAACTGGGAATGGATGGTCCCCCGGATGCACTGGCTTGCTGCGGCAAATATTGGCTCCAGAGATTTCTGCGCCATCCACCCCTCAAGGGTCTATGATGAGGACTGTGGAGCAATCATCGGTGCAATCGAATGCTGGCGCATGTGCTCGGTCAGCTGGATCAATTCTTGAATCTCTTGGACTTTCTCCATAGGAATTTGCAGCTGTTCCGCGATTTGTGCGCACTCCATCCTAGCTTCTATCAAACCGTACAGGATGAGGTCTATCGTCTCGGCGTGAATGCCCAACACATCAAAATACTTGTCGGAAATGCCGGCAATGATATCGGGATTCGGTGTCCTGCAAATAATCTCGTCTGGCACACCCAGATATTCAGCCAACTGCAAGATCTGGCTGCGGTAAAGGTTCTTTAACGGCATTATGTCCGCGGCATCATCAACACCGAATTTCACAAAGAGCCCAAGCAGGTCTTCTGATTTGTGGGCGGCACCTGCGACCAGGTAGTTGATCTCTTCTGCCAACCGGTACGTCATCACCAATCGTACCCGGTGCTTCGAGTTCATCACGGAAAAGCCACGACGCTGCATTCCGTTTCCGGTCCCGCGGATAATGTCCAGGAAGGGATTAGTGCCGGCAACGCGCCAATAAGCCTTGACGACCTTGTCTCGTAATGCCTTGGTGGGAATGCGCGAAAGAAGGAAGTCATAGGTACCAGTTCTCGCCAGAATTGGTGAGATATCGATTCTCTTTAGCGCGATCCCCAAGACCCGCGCGATTTGGCCGGCAAAATGCTCCGCATCGGGATTCCCTTGTCGCTCGGGCAGCATCAATCCAATCACGTTGGCTGAACCAACGGCATTCACGGCCAAGGTAGCAACGGTGCTGGAATCCAGTCCGCCAGACAGGGGGATGAGGATTCCTTCCCGGCGCAGGGCGAACATGGTATCCGCCAGGAAATGGGCGATCCCATCGCATACGAAAGCGACATCAAAAGCGAACACATCTTTCGAGAGGTACCTGGCAGTATTCATTGGTCTTAATGTAAGTCGTGGTTCCCACGATCGCAACTGTCATTGCGAGGTAATTCAGGCTGCCGCCGGATGTATCGGATCCCTCTAACAAAAAGGCTATCTAGTGCTGATTGGCACTTTCCCTTCTAGAATCAGTGGTCAGCGTTCGACTCCCCCCTTCGGCACCACTGCTGAGCCGCCAGAGCAAAACAGAAGGATTTACTACTTTCCAAATCAATAAGAACTATTCATAGAATAGGGCTATTTATATTCACCCAAGTAAGCGAAGCACCCGTTCAGGTGTAAAAGGCGCTCTCTTCAATTGCAGGCCAAATGGTAGGGAGGCTGTCCCCTTTTTCTATCTTATTTTGCTATAGCTGGGAGAAGGGTGGAGCAAAGAGCCGCCTTGTTTCTCCGGTTCTGTTAGCACGGAAAGGTTCCCGATCCCTGCGTTGATCAGATTCAAGGAGAGATCGACAATGCGCGTAAGAGAATGGATAGTTCCTCGCGGGATTTCGTTGACGATTGCCTTCCGGTGCTATCATCAGGATGGTGGTTGACAAGAGAGACGGA
>JAPLHX010000118.1 GCA_026389415.1 Coprothermobacterota bacterium
ACCCGTCCATCTTTGTGCGGTTTGGTCCTTCAGCAACACACCCAAGTTGCGCGGAAGAAGATCGGCCATATCCCATAAATCCCAGGTCTTCAGCTTTTCTACCATCGGGGCAAACCACCGGTCCTGCGGCACTCCTTCTACGATTTGCGCCGTTTCTTCCGCCGAAAAGTCCGCTCCCTGCTCGATCCACTCTACGGATTGCGCGTTTTCCGGGCAGACCGTTTGGCAATGCATGCATCCTACCAGGCAGTTGTGCCACTTCGTCTCCAACCAGGTCGGAAAGGGGACTTGGCCGGATTTTTCATTGTGAAACGAGATGCATCGATCGGCGCGCAACAGGAAACGATCCGGGTCGATGGCACCCGTCGGACAACGCAACAGACAGGCACGACAGGTGTGGCATCGTTCCATCAAGGCCGGTTCCTGCCAATCTTCATCCGCGCACGGCCAATCGGAGTAGAATGCGCTCAGCCTGTGGAAACTACCCAGCCCCACCGCGTAGGTAATATTGTTGCGACCGTAGACAGCTAACCCACTGCACGCTGCCAGGATTTTTTTCGGCAGCAGCGTCGGAGTCACCCGGCAGCCGAATGGCCCAAGCACCTTGGTCAAGCGGCTTTGCACCTGCCGGTCGGTCTCGCACCAGTGCAGATAGGTCGGAGGCACTATCACCGGCTGCGAATTCCCCTTCCAATGAAAGGTGAAGCGCACCTGAGGCTGCCGTTTCGCAATGATGAAGATCGATCGGGCGTTTGACATGCTGGAGGGGGGAGCGAAGGTGAAGAATACCAGCCGTTCCTGGTAGAACTCCTGGTCGAAGCAGCCGTTGCGGTATTGCGTGTCGAGTCGGTCCTGCAAGTCCTGCAGGTGTTCGATGGAAACGACCCGGGTCGCACAGTCGCTCTGCTGCAGCCGGTACAAGATTTCTGTCTTTACGCTAGTTTTCATCGGTTTCTCCCGTTAATCGGCTATCCGATGCGCTGCCTTGTTCCCGTTCTCCTTCGTGCTGGTCCCACTCTTTGGCCAGGCCGGCCTGGGCGGTTTCCCGGTAGCCGCAGGCCAGGTCGAGCCCCGTTTCCCGCATGGTCTCCACCACTTGGTCGGAGCCCCGTTTCCCGCATGGTATCCACCACTTGGTCGAAGGAAATGCGATGGTGGCCGTCCGACAACAGGGCGTAGGCGGCGCACTGGATGGCCTGGCCGGCTCCCAACGCGTTGCGTTCGATGCAGGGGATCTGCACCAGCCCTTCCACCGGGTCGCAGGTCAAGCCCAGATGGTGCTCCATCCCCATTTCCGTGGCGTACTCGATCTGGGTCGGAGTGCCGCCCCACAATTGGGCAGCCGCGGCTGCGGCCATCGAGCAGGCGGTGCCCACTTCCCCCTGGCAACCGACTTGGGCGCCGGAGATGGAGGCATTTTCTTTCACCAGGTTGCCGATCAGTCCGGCCGTGGCCAACGCCCGCAGCACCTTGATCTCGGAGAAGTGGTAGGAACGGTCCAACAGGCGCAGTACCGCTGGCAGGATTCCGGCCGAGCCGCAGGTGGGCGCGGTCACGACCTGACCACCGGCGGCGTTCTCCTCCGAGACGGCCAAGGCATAGGCGAACAGCAGGTCCAATCGCTCCAGGAAGTCAGAGGCATTGCTGGCCTTGACATGGTA
>JAPLHX010000298.1 GCA_026389415.1 Coprothermobacterota bacterium
GGTCCGGCGCCGCATCCGCAGCAGAATACCCGGGAAAATAGAGGCCCTCTACAAAATTGGCGGGGGCGACAAACCAAGCATCACCGCAACCGGACAGGCGGATGCCGAAATCGGTGCCATTGCGAGCCATGGCGACCAACGCGGAACTGCCTTCCACATTTGCGGCCGCATCGAGCACCGATTTGGAGGCCGCCATCGATAGGTTGAGGAACCAGTGGTCATTGCCTGCCATGAAAGCGAGGGCGCGGCCGATTTGTTCCCGCAGCGCCGGCAAAACCGCCAGGTCCGGCGCCAGCTCGCGCAGGAAGAGCGAAGTGGCGGCTTTGTTGCGGTTGTGGCATTCGTCACCCATCTGCAAGGCTTGGGCCATCAGGTTGCGCAGGTCTAGCAGGCCGTGCCGTCCCAGTGCCGCTTGCAACAGGGGAGCCAGTTCTTGGGCCATCCAACGCAGCCGTTCGATCACCTCCGGCGAAAAGTTGCCATAACGCAGGACTTTTCCCAGGCCTTCGTTAAAGCCGGCATAAGCACGATTGCCAAAGGCTGTGTTTTCCACTACCCAGACCGGCATGCTCCAGGTAATCACTCCGGCCATCGGCCCCACAGCGGCATGATGGTGACAGGGGGCAAACTTGACCTCACCGCCGGCGATCAATGCCTCCGCTTCTTGCGGGGTGGCAGCCAACTTTTCCAGCATCAATCCACCAAGAATGGCGCCCCGCATCGGTCCGCACATCCGTTTCCACTCGATCGGTGGCCCGGCGTGGAGGATCAAGCGCTTGTCCATGCCGGGAATCGCTTCCCCGGCGGTGGAGACGCCCTGCAAGATCGGCCTGCCTTGTTGCACCCGCCGAATCACTTCCGCATTGGCCTCGGCAATATCTGTGCGTTGCATCAGATCGATCAGGCGCGGGTCGTCAATCAGCGGTGGCTTCCAGTCCACTTGCAGCACAGGCACGCTCTCCCGCTCCAGGTTTGCAGCAAACGATTCCAGACCCATGTTGATCACACGCAATTCCTGCCCGAAGAGACGGCTCATGCCAATACCTTACGCAGGATCCAACCCGCCAGCAACACGGCCTCGTAGTTGGAATCCATCACCCGGCAGCCTGTAGCTCGCAGTTGCGCGCATTGACGCGCATACCCCTGGGGGTCTTGTTCCGTGCCGGTAACAGAGGCCACGACTAGAAAGGTACGGTTTTCCTGCCGGGCCCGGGTTTTCGCTTCGGCAATGCTGGGAGCCATCGCCCCAGCCGGATCCGGGTGAGCGCCGTAACCCAGCACACAATCCAGCAAGAGAACGGCCACCTGTGGATCGCTTCCCTCCTGCACGATCCGTTCGTTGCGGGGTGTAGGATCGATCATCGGATGGGGACGGCCAACGGTGAAGCGGTCATCACCAAGATCGAGGATGCTGTGGCCCTGCAAGCGGTTTAGGTCCTCGATCACCAATTCCGCGGGTACCGGTAGGTTGGCATGAATCTCCCCCAGACGATGCAAGTGGAACCAGGCCTCATCAGCCAACGTACCGCCGGTATAAAGTCCGCGCAGGTATTTTTGTCCAGGCGCCAGTTGGTTGGCTTCCGCAGTGGCGATCTGGATCAATTCCTCCCGCTTGGGCCGAGGGGATTGGTAGGAATGTTGTTGCGCTAAGGCCACGGCCATCGCCGCTGTTTCCTTCAAATTCCCGGCATAGAGCAAGTGGGCTTCGGTTTTCCCCGCCTCCTGTCCCACGAAGTGAGCGACACAAGGTTTGGCCAGTGACCGCAGGGCGGCCACGACCCGCTTGGCCACAGCCGGTGCAGGTGGCTTGGAAACCACCACCAGTACGGCCGTCTCCGGGTCCTGGCTTAGCGCTCCGATTCCGGCCAGCATGGTGGATCCGCCCACGGCTTTCTGCAGGTCGCGCCCACCGGTGCCGAGGGCTTGGGAAATACCCTCGCCCAGGCGGTCTATGCAACAGGAAACCTCCTGGATACCAGTACCAGAGGCCCCAACGATGCCAATCCGACCGCGGCGGACGACGTTGGCGAAACCCAACGGTTTGCCGTTGATCAGCGCGGTGCCACAATCCGGTCCCATCACCAACAACCCCAGTTTAGCTGCGCGCTGTTTCAGTCGAATCTCGTCCGCCAGGGACACATTGTCGGAAAAGAGCATTACGTGCAAGCCCAATTCCAACGCCCGGGCGGCTTCCGCTGCGGCAAAAGCACCGGGAAGGGAGATCAGAGCCAGATTTGCCCCCGGTAACAGCTTGACGGCTGTTTCCAGGCTGGAAGGCTGGTAGCTGGATGAAAGAGTTGCGCCGCTCGTTTGATGCAACAGTTGACGGACCGCTGCGATACCCAGTTCGACAACTTCGGCATCATCCGCCTGGATCGCAATCATCAGGTCATGGGAGGTAATGCCAAGAGCACCCATCACCGGATAGCCGAGTCGGTCCAGCAACTGGAGGTTGGCCTGGGTGCCGAGCAGAACGTTCGTTTCGTGTACGCCGGGAACCGCTTTGGCCTGACGGCTGACTTGCATCAGGAAGACCGAGTCGTAATAGGAGTCCTTCATCACGCGTACTTGTTTTACAGTCATGGCACGATCATCGAGGCATCTCGTTTCCCCCTTGCTGCAAAGCCAGGCAAACCCGCTCGGCATTCAGCGGCAACTGAAAGAAGTCCAGGCCGAGTGCATCATAGAGAGCATTGCCGATGGCCGAAGGTACGGAGATCATCGGGTGCTCGGCTACTCCTCGCGCGCCGTAAGGTCCATCCGGCTGCTTGGTGAGCACATAGCTCTGTTGCATCGATTCCGGCAGGTCTCGGGCGGTGGGTATCTTGTAATCCAACAGTCCTGGATTCAGTAATTCTCCTTGGGGGGAGAACTGCAATTCTTCATACAGCGCGCTGCCGATCCCTTGCACTACTCCGCCGATCACCTGGCCGCGCAGGGCTTGTGGATTCAGAACTTGGCCTACGTCCAGAGACGTAGCCAATTGCAGGATCTTGATGTCGCCGGTAGCCAGGTCCACCTCAATTTCCACTCCGTGGGCACCGTAGGTCCAATCCAAGGCCGGAAGACCCTGACCGGTTTCCGGGTCGAGATGGGTCAATCCCTGGGCAATGTAGCGGCCGAAACCGATCACCGGCCCGCCAATGGCGTTGCCATTGGGGTAAACGTAACCCATCACCAGATCCGCATAGGCCAGCCGGATGTCCGGACGGTGGGCAAGGGAGACCATTTCGTTTTCGCACACCAGGTCCTCGACTGAACAACGCAGGACCTGGCTGGCGGTCTCCTTGATTTGGCGCAGGGCATCCTGCGCAGCCGCGATCACGGCCCGACAACCCATGAAAGCACCCCGGCTGGCCACGGTCTGCCAATCGTAGGGAGTAAAAGCAGTGTCACTATCCCAGGGCACGTTGACCTTTTCCAACGGAATCTTCAGTTCTTCCGCCGCGGCTTGCGCCATGGCAGTGTACGTTCCCTGGCCATAGTCGATGATCGAGGTCAGCAAGTCGACCGAGCCGTTCTCATTGAATTTCAGCAGAACGGCGCTGGAGGTGGCTGGTGGCATGGCCGGAGCCTTGTGCAACAATGCCACACCTTTTCCCCGGGCCACCCCTTGCGAGCGGGCCCTGATCCGTTGCTCCTCGCTCTGCCAACCCTGCCAGTGGATGGCCTCGGCCACCTGCTTCAGACAGAAGTCGGGGCGTCCGGTGTGTTCGGTGATCGGCTCGCCGGTGATGGTGGTGTCACCGGGCATCAACACGTTGCGCAGGCGAAACTCCACCGGATCGAGGCCCAGTCGGCAGGCCAGGATGTCCATGTTCCGCTCGATTCCCCACAGGACCTCCAGGTGGCCAAAGCCGCGGTAGGCCGTGCCGAACACCTTGTTGGTGTAAACCACGAAGGAATCAATCTTGCAAGCAGGGATTTGGTAGGGACCGGCGCCGGAATAGGCCGCTGCCCGGCCCACATTCACACCGTAGTCGGCATAGGCACCGGCATCCCAATAGTATTCAATCTGGAGCGCCAGGATTTTCCCTTCCTTGCTGACACCGGTTTTATAGTGGGAGAAGAGTCCTTGACGGGAAGGCATCGTGTTGAATTCTTCCTCCCGGCTCATCAGGAGCTTGACCGGGCGACCACCGGCCTTGCGTGACAGCGCATACGCCAGCGGTTCCAAGTGGATGCCGGCCTTGCCGCCGAAGCCACCTCCCACGTAGGGAACGTGAACGCGGACATCCTGCTGCGCCAACCCGAAGCAGAGGGAGAACAAATTGCGCAAGGTAAAGGGGGATTGGGCCGACGACCAAATCTCGACCTTATCGCCCGGCAAAGCCTGGGCAATGCAGGTGTGCGTTTCCAGGGCCACGTGCTGCACGGGTGGACTGTAGAATCGGGTCTCCACCACCAGGTCCGATTGGGCGAACCCGTCGACGACGTTTCCTTTGCGGATCTTTTGCTGGTGGGCAATGTTGGTCTTGGGTTGCGGGCAGAAGACCCCTTTCAGACAGTGGTACTGCTCCAGGTCCGGGTGAACCAGGGGGGCATCCGGCTGCATCGCCTGACGCGGGTCCAGCACGGGCGGTAATACCTCATATTCCACGCGGATGGCGCGGCAGGCTTCTTCCGCAATCCACTCCTCGGTCGCGGCCACCGCCGCCACCGCCTCGCCCTGGTAGCGGACGAAGTCGCGGGCCAGGATGTCCTTGTCGCGCACATAGAGACCGATCTTAGCATTCAGCTCCCCGCCGACCAACACCGCCCGTACACCGGGCATCGCCTCAGCGGCCTGGGTATCGATCCGTACGATGCGGGCGGAAGCGTGCGGCGATCGCACCAGCTTACCGTAGAGCATTCCCGGTAGCGCCATATCGTGCACGAATTGGGCCGAGCCGGTGACCTTGGCCACACCGTCCTTGCGGGCAGTCGTGTGGCCTACGAAACGGAGGTTCTGCCGGGTCTCCATTTTACGACCCCTTCCCGGCGACCGACTCGATCGCCTCCACAATCTGCACGTAGCCCGTGCAGCGGCAAAGATGGCCGGCAATGGCCTCGACAATCTCCTCCCTGCCGGGGTGGGGGTTGCGCTCCAGTAAGGCCTGAGCCGAAAGGACCATGCCGGAGGTGCAAAAGCCGCATTGAATCGCTCCGTGCTCAATGAATGCCTGCTGCAACGGGGTCAACCTGCCATCCCTGGCTTCGCCTTCGATCGTGCGAATTTCGGCATCGTTCGCCTCGGCGGCTAGGACCAGGCAGGCATTGACCGGCCGACCGTCGAGCAGCACCGTGCAGGCGCCGCATTCCCCCGACCCGCAGCCTTCCTTGGCGCCGGTTAGGCGCAATCGCTGCCGCAGGAACTCCAGCAGGGTCATCTGGGCGGGAACATCCTCTTGAACCGGGAGACCGTTGACGCGGAGCTGAAGGGAAATGATGGTTTGCTCAAGCGGGTTCAGCATCGGCCCCATCCTTTCGTTTCCACTGCAAGAAGCTTCAGCAACCGTTGCAGAAACACGGCCACGATCTCTCGCCGGTAACGGGCGGAAGCGCGGACGTCGTCAATCGGGACGATGGTGGCCTCCGCCAGGGCGAGCAACCGCGCTGTCAACTGATCGGGATCTCGGCTTTCCTGGTACAGGGTATCTGTGCCCGGCAGTAAAACGGGCGTGCAGGCGCAGCCACCGATGCAGATCCGACAGCGACCTTGTACCGGATCCAACAGGCCGGCCATATTCACCAGCGCCAGGTCGTGACCGGCAGTCCGCATTTTCTTTAGGAATGCCATCTTGGCCGCGGCTCCCGGCCAAGGGACTTCGATCTGAACAATCAGCTCCCCGGGTTGAAGCGTGTTCTGCTTGGCCCCCTGCCACAAGGCGGAAATCGGAATCCGGCGTTCTCCTTGCAGGGAAGCCACCACCAGCTGCGTGTCCAGCACAAAGAGCGGTGGGGCCAAATCGGCGGAGGGAGAAGCGTGGCACAGGTTCCCGCCCACGGTCGCCCGGTTGCGGATCTGGTCGGTGCCAACGGTCATCGCGGCATCGGTCAGGGCGGGAAATGCGGAAACCAGCTCCCCGGATTCGATCAAGCGGTTCATGGTGACGTTCGCTCCGATCCGCAGGCCTCTGTCGGCAGTCAAGGCCAACTCGTCCAGGTCGGGAATGCCCTTCAGATCGACCAGTAACGCCGGCCGCTTGTTGCTCTTCTTTAGCTCCACCAGCAGGTCGGTCCCGCCTGCCAAGGGAAGGGAGTGGGCAATCTGGAGCAGTTCCAGAGCCTCTGCCAGCGAACGCGGCTTGGTATAAGCCAGTGGTGCGATCAACAGTTCCCTCTTTCTGTGGACCCCGTCAGTTCGGTCGCGTGCATGCCATCTGAAGACATGCCATGCGAATCGGAACGGTGAGGACGCACGGCCATATTGTATCTAATCAGCCTGCGGCAGCATAATCTAATCAGCCTGCGGCAGCATGTCCTAATCAGCCTGCGGCAGCATGTCCTAATCAGCCTGCGGCAGCATGTCCTGGAAAAGGAGCAAGGTTGGGACGCCCGTTACGGGCAAATGGAAGCGGATCTGCAGTGATGGGATCCCCGAAGGATCCGCCGTCTTTGGATCAGTGCTGGATGAATACCGAGTCCACGATACCCACGATCACGGAAATCACACAGGCATCCGGATTGGCCAACACCTGGCGGGCGCCATTGCCCTCGCGGTTGATCAGTACCGTATCCCCGATCCCGGCCTGGGTGTTGTCCAGGGCAATGAAGTCCTCGTCCGGCGCTTCTTGCGCCAGCCCCAGGGGTTGTACCACCAGCAATCGTCGGTTCTTGAAATCCCGATGGCCGATGGTGGTCACCACCGTCCCCACTACCTTCGCCAGGATCATGTCTGTCTCTTACGCATAGGAATTCCAACCTGCACGCAGGATCAGATCGGATGGACTGAATTCTTGGACGGCCAGCTCGTCCACGATCCCTACTAAGGCCAGGTCCACCGGGACGAATTTTGTATCCGGCAAGGCCAACGAAGCCTCGCGGGAGCGCACCATCAGGCAAAGGTCTTCCGGCCCGGCATCCACCACATCTGCGGCCACCTGAAGAGGGCCGGTCGGTTCCAACTGCTTGTTCAGCGGTTGGACCAGCAGCAGCTTCAGTCCCTCGGTACCGGG
>JAPLHX010000138.1 GCA_026389415.1 Coprothermobacterota bacterium
GCCGGACAAGTCCGCCACGGTCAAAGTTTTCAATTTCCGGTTGGATAACGCGGACAAGGCATCCAGATTTGGTGCCGATTCTTCCTGGGGAATCGGAGGATCCGGGGACAGCGAAGGGGGAGCATCCACTGCGCCGGAATCGGCGAGGGCGGTTTCTGTGGGAAGGACAACCTCATTTTCGGAGGAGATTGGCGCGCTTTCGGTCGCCACGGACAGAGCAGGGTCCGACTGGCTGTGATCGCAAATCCCATCGTCGTTGGTATCAACGTAACGGGGACACGCTCCGGGGTAAGGATCGTCCACCAATCCCAAAGGGCAATCGTCCCAGGCCAAAGCGGCAGGGGTACCCACCCATAAAATGCCGACAACAAGCAGCAAGGTCAAGATCCATCGGGTTCGTTTCATCGCATAATTCCTTTCTTCCCCTAGACTGCACCATGTTGCTCAAAGGCGAGTCAAAAGAAGATCAGAAATTGATAAGAACCTTCTCGTCGCTCCTTACCCAATTCTGTTCTGTCCTTGAGCGGATTCTGAGGGTCGGTTGCTACGCTTTCCTCAACACTATTTTCTGAAAGGAGCACGAAAGAAATGAAGAAGCTCGTAGTTTTGGGAGTAACACTAGTGATCCTGCTGGCGATTGCCGGCACGACCCTGGCTGCCGGCACGGGACCGGGGAACGGATCCGGCCAGCCGATGATGGAGGGAACCAATCCTGTAAGTCTAACCGGCACGATCGTGGACACCAGCCACTATGCCGCGGGAGTAGGGTCGGGTCGACAAGAAGCCTCATCCTACCTTCTCTTCCGTACCACTGACGGGAAGGAGATCCGTCTGGTAGTGGGACCGTCCTGGTATCTGGATAGCACAGGGCTGACATTTGCTGCCGGAGATGCGGTGACGGTCACCGGCTGGTACGAAACCGATGGAGACTTGGCAGTTGCCTCAGTGGCCATCAGCGGGAAAACCATCACCTTGCGCGGCGCGGATGGCCGTCCCCTCTGGGCCGGCAAGTCCAACCGGGGGATCAATCGAGCGGGAAATGACCCAAGCCAGGGCAACAACGGGAATGCCCAGCCGCTGTGTGATGGGTCCGGTTTCGGATCCGGTCGACAAGGAAATCCGGGAAATGAAGCTCGTTGTGACGGAACCTGTCCCTATTGCACTGCACCATAACGAAGCGAACGTACACGCCAAGAAAGAGCCGCTCCAAAGAGCGGCTCTTTCTTCAGTGCTAGAATCAACTATGCGGATCCTGGTGGTGGAAGATGATCGGCGAATTGTGGACCTGCTCAAGCGCGCACTGCAGGCGGAGGGCCACGTGGTGGAAGATGCTGCGGACGCTCTGGATGGATTCGCTTTAGCCACCTCGGCCTCGTACGACGTCTTGATCGTGGACTGGACAATCCCCCGCGGAAGCGGACTGGAGTTGATTCGCGACCTGCGTCGGGAAGGGGTAAAGATCCCCGTCCTGATGCTCACCGCTCACGATACCACCTCCGACAAAGTGCAGGCACTGGACGCCGGCGCGGATGACTATTTGACCAAGCCCTTTGCGCTGGAAGAGATTCTGGCCCGATTGCGCGCGCTTTCTCGCCGAAGCGAAGGACGCACGAGTGAGGTGTTAAAGATCGCGGATTTGACGATCGATGTGCTGACAAAGGAAGTGCATCGGGGCGGGCAGACGATTTCTTTATCGGCCAAGGAGTTCGCTTTATTGGAGTACCTGGTGCGCAATCAGGGCGTGGTGTTGTCTCGCGACAAGATCGCGGAGAACGTCTGGCAGTATCCCTACGCCGCCGAAGGCCATGTGATCGATGTCTACATCCAATACTTGCGGGAAAAAGTGGACAAGCCATTTGCCCATAAACTGATCCATACCCGGCGTGGCATGGGATACGTGGTGCGGGCGTAGATGAATTTCCGTCTCCGACTGACCTTGCTCTTTGCCGGCCTTTGTTTTCTGCTGTTTGCCCTGATCTCGGCGGGTGCCTACTGGGCGTTTGCCTCTGCGGCCTGGAAGGAATTGGACCAGAAGCTGGTGCCGCGCGGGGAATCGCTGGCCGGTCGGATCGAAATCTCCGGAGACCGTGCCTCCGCCCCCGGCGGGTTTGGCAAAGGCGGTCTGGAGGAGCGGATCGATGTCGTCTTCTCCTTGGCGGGAAAAATTCTGCTGGCCACATCCGGCATCCAGGCGGCTGCCCTGCAACCATCATCCGCCTTGTCACCCCAACTGATGGAGGGTCAAGTCGTGCTGCAGGACCTGCAACTGGTCGATGGAACTGCCGTCCGCGTGGCTTACATTCCGCTTTTACGCGACGGAAAATTGACCGGGGTGTTGGCCACGGCGATCCCGCGGGAATCGACTGAGCGGTCCTTGTCCAACCTGGCGATCACGCTGCTTGTGGCCAACGCGATCCTACTGGTTTTGGCGGCTGTGATCGGCTGGCTGCTTGCGCGCAGTGTATTGCAGCCCGTAAAACGAATGCGTCAATTGGCGGAAGAAATCAGCCTGCAAGATCTGGAGAAACGAATATCGCTCGAAGGCCCACGGGACGAGTTGTATGCGCTGGCAGCGACCTTCGATTCGATGTTGGATCGTCTGCAGAAGGCGGTCACCGCCGACAAGCAATTTTTTGCCGAATCGTCCCACGAGTTGCGCACTCCGCTGACGATAATCCAGGGCAATCTCGATTTGGCCTTGCGGAATCCCCTGGCCACGACGGACGAGTTACGACAGACACTCCGGCTGGCCAGAGATGAGACCGAAGCGATGTCTCGTATCGTCGCCGATCTGCTCTTTTTGGCGCGTTCCGACACCCAGGCGCTGGAGATGGTGCGGGAAACCGTGCCCTTGCGAGCCTTGCTGGAGGAAGTCGTTCAACTTTTGACCCCATTGGCGCAAGAGAAAACGATCCGATTAGAAATCGCAGGAGAGGACGTCCCGTTCCGGGGAGATCGGGGGCTGCTCCAGCGCATGCTCTTGAACCTGGGAGAGAATGCCATCCGCTATCACCAGAAAGAAGGCTGGGTTCGGTTCGGTCTTGTACGAGAGAATCAATCGATCCGGATCTGTGTGGAAGACAACGGCTGGGGGATCCCATCCGAGGAATATCCACTTCTGTTCACCCGCTTTTTTCGGGGGATCGAGGCCAAGCGACAGGAGCCACAGGGAACCGGCTTGGGGTTGGCCATTATTGCGGAAATCGCTCGTCGCCACGGCGGAACCGTGGAGGTTCGGAGTCAATCCGGAGAAGGCAGTTGCTTTACCGTCGTCTTCCCTGTCGCTTCGATTCCCACCCGCTAGAGGTCCGCCAGGCTAACCTCCGCGGCCGCTGATTAGATTAAGTGATGATGTTCGTCACTATCATGCTTAGACTGGAGGTCCATCTCTTATGAAAATTGCAGTCCTCAACGGAAGTCCCAAAGGCAAGTACAGCATCACGCTCCAGTCGGTGAAATACCTTCAGAAATATCATCCGGCCGTTGAATTCGAGATATTCGATATCGGCCAGAGGATCAAGCAGATCGAAAAGGATCTTCCGTTCTTCGACTCCATTGTGGAAGGGGTACGGGGAAGCGACCTGATCCTCTGGTGCTATCCTGTCTACACCTTTCTGGTACCCTACCAACTGCTAAAATTCATCTCATTGATCTTCGAACGCAAAGCCGAAGCCAATTTCGCAGGGAAATACACCAGCCAGTTGCTCACGTCCAAGCATTTCTACGACCACACCGCCCACAATTACATCTGTAATATATCCGAAGATCTTGGAATGAAGCACATCGTGGGTCACTGCGCAGACATGGATGACCTTCAGAAACCAGAAGGACGCAAGCGCCTGCTTCAGTTCGGCGAAGAATTGCTTTGGACGGTGAGGGAGAACCGCCCGCTACCGCGCAAATACTCACCACGGGAGACGCCTACGCCCCGTTATGCTCCTCCCGAGAAGCTGCCCCTAGTTTCACCGGTTGGCGAGAGCGAAGTCGTTCCCTATGATGTGGTGTTGGTGACCGACTGTACTGACTCCGATTCGAACCTGGGACGGATGATCGCGGTCTTTAAGGCGGCCCTGGTCAACCCGCTGCGCGTGGTAAACCTCAACGATTTCCAGTTTGACGGAGGCTGTCTGGGCTGCTTTCACTGCGCTGTTGCAGGAAACTGCGTCTACCAAGATGGCTTCGACGAGTTCCACCGCACGCAGATCCGCAGCGCCGATTGTGTGATCTTTGCCGCATCCATCAACCATCATTGGTTCAACCCGGTCTGGAAGTGCTACGACGACCGTCAGTTCTACAATGGTCATCGCATCAGCTCGATGGGCAAGGCCGTGGGTTACATCATCTCCGGCTCCCTCCAAAACGAAGCCAATCTGCGCGAGGTGCTGGAGGCACGCAGCGAAATGGCGCGCACCTACCTGACAGGCATCGTCACGGACGAAGTAGCATCCAATACGGTGACGACTCTCCTGCTCCAGGATCTGGCAGTCTCAACCTTGCGCGCCATCGCCACCAAGGCATCCCGCCCGGTCAACTTCCTTGGCGCAGGAGGAATGAGGATCTTCCGTGACCTCATTTATGTTATGCGCGGTCTGATGCGGGAGGACCATCGCTTTTACCAGAAGCATGGTCTCTATGATGACTTTCCCCAGCGCCAGTGGAAGCGCACCTTACAGATGATCTTCCTGGGCTCCTTCCTCAGGCAGAAACTCATCGGCAGAAAAGCTTCGGCGAATTTCAAAGAAGTGCTTTTGAAGCGATACGAGAAGATCATCAGAAAGAATTGACAAATGAATTGGAGACAACCACCAATTTCTTTTAATAGCGGCTGTCCGCAATTCTCCCCTCCAGGCTCAGGCGGCGTTAGAAAAGTGTCAAATCGCGAAGGAAATCGAAAATGTCTGAACAGCCTGCGGCAGCGTGATATTGGTCAGAAAATTCTCGAAGGTATTCGTGATGTAATGGTTCACAAGACTGGCAAGAAAACTTTGCGCATCCATACGTTAAAAACGCCGGCGCCACCCTGGGTTGTCCGCGCAAACTTGAAATTATCGCAATCAGTTTTTGCCAGTCTGATGGGTGTTAGTTTGCGCACCGTTCAAGATTGGGAACAAGGGCGGCGCAAGCCAAGTGGACCCGCTGTCGCATTGTTGCGCATTGCTGAACAAAAGCCTGAAGTCTTTACACAACTTTTATAACCAAAAATATCTTTCGGGCGCAAAGCCACCCAACCCCGGCTTACAATTGTCGTGCTTCGCTCCGCACGCAACTGAAGCCGATCGTTCGGCGAACCAAGGCACAGTCCAAGGAGGAATCATGGAACCATATGCGACAACCGAGAACATCGGATCCAAGACTCTGACATGGTTGGAGCGGATCCGTCCGTACAACCAGCATCAGATGCGACTGAACGTGGCGGCGAGCGTCTTGCTTGTGGTCGACATGCAGCGGTTCTTCCTCG
>JAPLHX010000281.1 GCA_026389415.1 Coprothermobacterota bacterium
GCTGACTCGTCTGTGCGCCAAACACGATGTCCTCCTCTTCTCGGATGAAATTCATTGCGATCTTGTACTGTCGGGGCATCACCATATACCCACCGCCTCCCTGGCCGGAGCCGATCACCTGACCATCACCTGCATGGCTCCCAGCAAGACTTTCAACCTAGCCGGGTTAAGCATATCCTTTTGCGTGATTCCGGACGCGAACCTCCGAGCGAAGTTCCGGCAAACCTTGCAGGCGCTTTTCCTGGATATGCCTAATCTACTAGGAATTGCAGCGGCAGAAGCGGCTTACCGCGATGGTGGGCCATGGCTGGATCAGTTACTTTCCTACCTAGAAGGAAATTTGCACGCGATCGAGCTGTTTCTGGCAGAGCGCCTGCCCGGTGTTCAACTAATATCGCCGGAAGCCACCTACCTCGCCTGGCTGGATTTCCGCCTTCTGGGGCAAAGCCGGCAGGAGCTCAACCAAAAACTGGTGGAAGCGAAAGTAGCCCTGGACGACGGAATGTTCTTTGGTCGGGGTGGTGAAGGATTCCAACGATTGAACTTCGGCTGCCCCCGTACGCTCTTGCAGGAAGGCTTGCAACGAGTAGAGCAAGCCATGAAGAGTGCCATCTCGCGCTAACTGGAACCCTTCCTTGGTTGTCTCCCTATTCGGAGAAGGAACGAGATTTCTTAGGGTATTCCCAAGGTCACGGCAGGAGCAAGGAACCTGACAGAGATGAAGAAGATTGAACTCCCCTATGGGCGGGGAATTGTCGACCTAGACTTGGAAGAAGTGCAAGTCCTGGCGAGCTTGGAGCCACACCAAGAGACGATATTGGGCGTATCCGCCATCACCAAAGCACTGGCAAATCCCATCGCACAGGAACCATTGCAGGAACTGCTGGGTAAGACAATGAAGGTTTCAATCCTTTGCAGCGACATCACCCGACCTGCTCCCACCCGTCAGCTTATTCTCCCCCTTCTTCGACTTCTGCAGAACGCTGGAATTCCCGATTCACAGATCACTCTATTGTTTGCCTTGGGCACACATCGCTACCTGTCGGATCAGGAGAAAACTGCGCTACTGGGGCCGGAAATCCTGCGACAGTATCGGACGATCAATAGCCCGGAGGATGGCTTTATTCGATTGGGCAACACGCACCGCGGTACCCAGGTCGAGCTGGCCCGGTCTGTCGTAGAAGCTGACCTGTGCTTGGCTACAGGCAATGTGGAGTTGCATTACTATGCAGGATATACAGGTGGAGCCAAGGCAATTTTTCCCGGTGCCGCTTCGCCGATTTCCATCTGTCAAAACCATGCTTTACTGCTGGAGCCCGGTGCTAGCGCAGGCATCTGCAGCGGGAATCCAGTGCGGGAGGACCTAGAAGAGGCGGTGGATTTCCTTTCCCGCGTGTCCATCTTGAATGTGGTGCAGAATGAGCGGAAAGAAATCGTTGGCGCCGTATCCGGGGATTTTCGGGAAGCGCACCGGCAGGCTTGCCGAATCGCCGATCGCTTGTATAAACTACCAATCCGTCAGCAGGCGGATATCGTGCTTGCCTCCGCGGGTGGTTTTCCCAAGGACCTTAACATGTATCAAGCACATAAAGCCTTGGAAAATGCTCGTCAAGCCGTGAAACCTGGAGGGATCATCGTATTTCTTGCCGAATGCCCCGAGGGGATCGGCCATCCGGTTTTTACGCGCTGGCTGCAAGAGGCGGAAAGTCCTGCAGCAATTCTGGAAAGATTTCACCGTGGCTTCGTCTTCGGCGGACACCTAGCCGCCCGTATCGCTCGAATCGTGCAAACCGTGCAGGTTTACTTGATATCGAGTATGGCGCCGGCGGATGTTCGCACTCTATTTTTCCAACCATTCCAGAATCCGGTAGAAGCCTTGCGGGAAGCGATCAAACAGCAAGGTGGCTGTGCCAAAATCCTCTGTATGCCTTACGCCGGGTCCACTCTGCCCTATCCATCTCTCGAATAATTTCCTTTCAGCCGATGGAGATTTCCTCTTGCCAGAGAGAAGGCCGTGGCATAAGCTACCAAAAGTGAGTTTCCCTGACTCGTCGACCGATTGAATCGTTGACGGTATGCCAGGGTCCCCGCAAACGCGAAGAATACCCCTTGAGATGGCAACTGACGATGCGCACAAATCGATTACAGGCATTCTGGCGCAGCGCCCTGCTGTTTTTCGCCGTATTGGGGCCAGGTTTGGTTACCGGTTCGGTGGACAACGACGCAGGGGGCATCACTACCTATTCCTTATTGGGGGCTCAACATGGGTATCAACTGCTCTGGATTCTGATTCCTTCGTTCGTTGTCTTGGTGATCATCCAGGAGATGAACGCCCGCATGGGTATGGTTACCGGCAAAGGTTTGGCGGATCTGATCCGAGAGAACTTCGGCTTGCGGATCACACTTTTTATTCTATTGGCCTTGCTGTTTGCCAACTTGGCCAATACAGCCACGGAGTTTGCGGGGATTGCCGGAAGCTTGGCAATTTTCGGGATTTCGAAATACATCACAGTGCCCTTGGCAGCAATCCTGGTCTGGTTCCTGGTAGTAAAGGGGACCTACAAGTCTTCGGAAAAAATCTTTCTTATCTTCAGCCTGTTTCTTTTATCTTATGTCATTTCAGCGGTAATGGCTAAACCGGATTGGAATGCGGTCGGCCTGTCGTTGATCCGACCCAGTATGGATAGGACTCCAGGAACGGTGGCCTTGGTTGTTGGAACGATTGGCACAACAATTGCGCCTTGGATGCAGTTCTACATGCAATCTGCGGTGATCGAGAAGGGCTTAACGATGAAGGACTATCGCTTTGAACGGTGGGACGTGATTATTGGCAGCACTGCCACCGTGGTCGTTGCCTTTTTCATCGTGGTCGCCTGCGGTGCTACTCTTTATCCCAATGGAATTCAAATTATGGAAGCGAAAGACGCTGCGGTCGCCCTGCAGCCTTTAGCAGGTGCTTTGGCATCCTACGTGTTTGCTGCCGGTTTATTCGTTGCTTCGCTATTTTCCGCCACGATTCTACCGATCGCCACCGCGTTTTATATCTGCGAAGCGTTCGGTTTCGAAGCCGGAATCAACAAAACCTGGAAGGAAGCCCCGGCGTTCTACGGGATTTTTACGACCATCATGGTCATTTCTGTACTGATTATCCTGATTCCCAATGCCCCCTTGATTTCAATCACCCTTGGCGCTCAAATCCTCAATGGGGTCTTGTTGCCGGTGGTGCTGTTCTCAATGATTCGCTTGATCAATCGGAAGCAAATTATGGGTCAATTCACAAACCGTCCCCTGCAAAATGCCATTGCTTATGTAACTGTATTCGTGCTCATCGGGCTCACACTTGTGATGCTTGTTTTAAATATCGTATGATCGATCCGATTCGGATGATTCCTGTTGTACCTTAGTACGAATAGTGGAAATCGAACGTAAGTTTCTATTGCAGGATCTGGATCCAAATGAGCTGGCGGGTTTCCCCCATCAGGAAATCCGGCAGCATTATCTGGCCGGCAGTTTTGGCGTCCGGATCCGCCGGATCGGGGATCGCTCCGAACTGACGATCAAGGGCCAGGGAACTCGATGCCGGCGGGAGATCACCAAGGAATTGACTGTGGCGGAATACGGTGAATTGTTGCTGCTGTGCGATCGCGGCCTGGTGAAACAGCGCTACCGAGTCGGTCCATGGGAAATTGACTTGTTTGCAGGTTCCTTAACCGGGTTGGTACTGGCAGAAATCGAACTCGCCGATCCGGACGAGGTATTGCCTACCTTCCCTTTTTCATCGGTCCAGTGGACAGAAGTTACCCAAGACTTGCGTTATGCCAACACAAACTTGGCCTGGGGCCACCTACCGTCCCGTTGAATGCGTTTCTGCCAGCAATACCGCCCGCACCGGGGAGGCCTCGCTGTCCTTTAACTTAAGGGGAAATGCTGCCAGCGTGTACCTGCCTGCTGCGACGTTCGCCAAGTCGATCCCCTCCAAAATGAGAATGTCGCGGCTCAGGACCAGGCGATGGACGGGATAGCTTGGATCCTCGGTTCTCTCCAGGCTGAGAGCATCGATACCCACCAGCAATATACCTTTGTCTGCTAGAACCCTGGCCGCCTCCAAGGAAAGGTCCACGAAATCGGAACGGAAACATGGTCCGTGGAGGATTCCCCGATCAGAATTCTCTGTCCGAAATAGAACAGCATCCCCTGTTCGAATGTCTTCATTGGCCAAGGATTCCGCACGGATTTCCGGCGCCCCTGGAAGGTGAAGCACTACCGCCGGCAAGAAAAACCGTTCCATTGAGTAGTCTTCCAACCGCTTGCCGCTGGGAAGAAAGTGATAAGGGAAATCCAAGTGAGTGCCGGAATGCGTGCTCATCTGCAAGCGGGAGAGGGCATACGGTTTTTCCTGATTGAAGGCAACGACCCGCTTCAGTGAATAGACGGGCGTTTCCGGATAGTTGACGACGTCTTTCCCCAAGGTGATGCTGATGTCTTGTGGAAACTCACCCAGCAAGAATCGTGCGTCTCCCGAAACAACAACTGGTTCAGCCATGGTTTCGATTGTAACGGAAGAGGCACGAGGAACAAAACTAGGAGATTCCTTGTTATAGCTGGCATGAAACGCAAAATACTTCTTTGGGAATTGGTCGGCATTGCGGTGATTTTTCTGTTGTCGTCCCTGTTTCACTTCGGGTTCGCTTGGAGTGGAAACAATCCGGCCTCAGCGTTTGTATTCGCTACCAACGAGAGCACCTGGGAACATATGAAGATCTTTTTCTGGGCCACTTTGCTCTTTGGATTGGTTGAATTCGCCATAGGGATCCGAGGACCGAATTTCATTTTAGCCAAAGGATTGGCCGTCTTTCTTGTTCCGTTTTTGATCCCCCTATTGTTCTATGGCTACCTGGCAATTCTGGGGGGGGATTCTCTGATCATGGACTTGTTGATCGGTCTGCTGGCAGTGGCGGCCGGACAGGGCGTCAGCCTAGCGGTATTGAGAAAACGGCCTCTCCCGAAGTCATTTGCCTGGTTCGGTCTCCTGCTCTGTTTGTTGTTGATCGTGCTGTTTGTCGTGTTCAGCTATGTTCCACCTCATAATTTCCTCTTCCAGGACCCACGAAATGGAACGTTTGGAATCCCATAGGGTTGGCTGAGGGAAGACTGAGGCCAGTGGAAACTGCGAGGTTACCCTTCCTTATTCGTCTAATCAAACGTGAAATGTTTTTGGCGGAATAATCGCAAACAGGCTTCCCCCACGACTGGATCGTAGAGTCGTCCGCAATTCTGCTCAATTTCGGCCAAGGCCTTCTCGCTCCCGTAAGCCGGACGATAAGGACGGTGGCTGGACATCGCTTCCACCACATCCGCTACCGCTAGGATCCGAGCTGCCGGGCAAATCTCCTCATCGCGAAGTCCTTGAGGATAACCGGAACCATCCAACCGCTCATGGTGCTGCAACACCATTTCAGCAATTGGCCAGGGAAATTCGATCGGTTTTAAGATGTCGAAGCTGGCCTGGGCATGGTTCTGCACTAATGCATATTCAATCGGAGATAGGCTGCCTGGCTTGCTGAGGATTTCTGCAGGAACATAGATTTTACCGATGTCGTGCAAAACCCCGGTCACGCGGATGCTTTCAATCTCCTCTTCCGGCAAGGACATCTCCCCAGCAATGGCAGACGCCAGCAAAGATACGCGAGTTTGGTGACCCGCGGCGTAGGGATCTCGCATTTCTGAAAGGGAAACAAGAGCCTGTACCGTTTGGTCGAAAGCTCGTCTTAACTTGAGCAAACTCTGCTCAACCAGTTGCTGGGATTGTTTGCGTTCGGTGATATCGATCACTGTTCCCTGAATGATCGCCGGCGCGCCAGGTTCTCCCACGATCAGGTTGGCATTTTCCAGGATCCAGATTTTTTTGCCATCTCTACCTTGGATCAAGACCTCGGTGTTGCTGACGGAACCTTCCTCCAGCAAATGGGCAACGAATTGCTTCCGATCCTTTTCGTTTTTATAAAACTGGTCCGCGGGTTCCGATAAAACTTCTTCCCGGTTCTCGTATCCAAGGATCTGGGCAAACGCATCATTGCAATCCAGGATTCGCCCTTCCGGCGTCGTGCGGAATACGCCGGCCAGATTGCGTTCAATTAATATCCGATAACGTTGTTCGGAAAGACGCTGCGCTTCCTCCGCTTGCTTTTTCTCAGTAATATCCAATCCATAAATCCTTAATCGGGTTCCATCCTCCACTTGGTACATGGCTTGTTGGAACAATGCCTGCTCTATTGGGACTTCTCTGATGTAGGAATCCTGTTGCTGCTGTTTCATGTAGGCAAATGCCGCAGGCACACCCATCAGGAAGGGGTGCTGAAAACCACGGTCCTCTAATCCAATCAGCAATCGACCGGCCGCGGGATTGGCATAATGAATGATCCCCTGTTGGTCCACTTCGATCACCGGGTTTGGATTCAGCTCGGAGAAGGAACCCAATCGCTGCTTTTCCGCTTCCGCGCGCTTTCGTTCGGTAATATCGGTTTGAATGGACAACTGATGGGGTTCTCCATGAACCAACAGCAGTACTCCCTTCACTTCACTGATGAAGGGGGTTCCGTCCTTGCGGCGGTTACGAATCTCACCCTGCCATTGACCTGCCTCCAACAGTTGTTGATGGATTTCTTCGGCAAACTGGGTGCTCTCACCTTCCGGCAGATCATTCAGTACCGCCACCGGTTGTCCGAGCAGCTCTCCCGCCAAATACCCGAAAGTATGATCGAGCGCTGCGTTGGTATACACAATCCGGTTTTGGGCATTGGTGACCATAACCCCTTCGGACAAGGCGCCCAGCATGCGGGCTTGCATCTGCAAAGAATCTTCAGTTTGCTTGCGTTGGGTGATGTCATGCACAATGGTCACAACCC
>JAPLHX010000313.1 GCA_026389415.1 Coprothermobacterota bacterium
CTTCGCTCAAGGGTAAACTCCGCGACGAAGGAATCTTGCCTCTACCGTCGAGCCACGGCTTCAGGCAAGACCCTTCGCAAAGACGGCTCAGGGAGACAAGGAGAGTTGTCATCCTGAACCCTTCGCTTCGCTCAAGGGTAAACTCCGCGACGAAGGAATCTTGCCGTTGAATTGTAGGACGAACTGCCAGATCCTTCGCAGAGACGGCTCAGGATGACGGGGGGATGAGCTGTGCTTCACGATGACAAAAGGGAGGGTTGCCTCGCGCGTGAACGGCGATGCAGTTTTTAGAACTCGCCGGCGTCGCGTAGGACTTGATCGTACAAATTGGCGCTCATACGAAAATCGTTCTTGCCCAAACTGTCCAACAGCGGTTTGATAATCGACAAGTGTTCGGCGCGCTTGCCCAGCAGCAACACGCCCAGCGTGCCGATGACACGCAAGCCGAGTGCGCGAGCCTTGCGCACCGCTGCGCGTTCGTCTATCAAGACCAGACTAGCGTCGAGTTCTTTGGCAAGGACAATCGCTGCGCTCTCGCCGGCGTCGAGTTCCTCTCGCAGCAATTGCGCCGCCAGTGTGTCTTGCGCGGGTTGAACAGTGATCCAGTCGGCGGCGGTTAAGGCAGCCACGCTCATTTCGTCTTGGATTTCGGCGCGCACGGCGGGGGGAATGATGATTTTTCCGAAGAGGCGACGCAAAAGGTCAAATTGACCAATCTGCGCCAGCGCGATCAGCGGACCGGTATTCGAGACGACATTAGCCAAGCGGCGGGATCCAATCGTTGACGAGAGCTACCTCTTCCGCCCATTCGTCGGGCGTGAGGCGAAAATAGTCAATGCCTTTGCGCGCCAGGAGAGAGAGAAAGCCGCGTCGGGTCAGTCCTAGCAGTTCGGCGGCTTTACCGCCAGAAATACGACCTTCGAGGCACAACCCCAGGAGGATGTATTCGCGCGCAGTTTCAGAGGCTTGCGCGGGCGCGCCCAACAACGTGACAAATTCGGGCGGGAGGGTAACGGGAAAAGTCAAGGTGTCAGCCATCGGGTAGACCATCCTTTCCTTCAACTTGTTGTTGGTTAGTCTATCACGCTTGTTCTAAAGTCGTAAAAACGTTCCCGTACATACTTCCACAATCACCCTTCACTTGCCGAACCGCATTACTAAGCATGGCGACTTATTGGCTATCTGAGAATTATTGGGGACAGCCACTCATTTCTCTTCTCCATTCCCTGCTTCGACAGGTCTGCCAGCCCTTCCCCCCTGCCTATCTCATTTGCAACCGTTTCTTCAGATCATTGACGAATGCCTTATTCCCCAAAGATGCCCTCTCCTGTCATGTTGATTTCCCTTTTGGTCGTCCCGAGCCCTTCGCTTCGCTCAAGGGTAAACTCCGCGGCGAAGGATCTTGCTTTTTTGTCATCCTGAACGCGGCGAAGGATCTTGCTTTTTTGTCATCCTGAACGCAGTGAAGGATCTTGCTTTTTTGTCATCCTGAGCCCTTCGCTTCGCTCAAGGGTAAACTCCGCGACGAAGGAATCTTGCCTTTTTGTCATCCTGAACCCTTCGCTTCGCTCAAGGGTAAACTCCGCAACGAAGGATCTTGCCTTTTTGTCATGCTGAGCGCCAGCGAAGCATCTTGCCTCTACCGTCGAGCCACGGCTTCAGGCAAGATCCTTCGCAGAGACGGCTCAGGATGACGGGGGAGAAATGGGGACCGGCTCGTTTTCTGCTGTTCGAAAAGATGCCTGTACACCGCCCTTTTTACTTTTGCTTTGCCGTTATCTCGTAATTCGTCACTCGAAACTCGAAACTCGACACTTCATTTAGCCTTATGATTTGTTTCAGCTCGTAATTCATCACTCGCAACTCGAAACTGTCTATCTGTCCCCTTTTTTGGTTCCCGAACAAACATCCAGTGTGACCTTAGGAAGTTGACAGTTGATAGGGAGTCTCTCCCCACCATTTACCTCGCGACTCGCAACTGCCTTGATTCTGTCAGCTCCAATGCAATCGCCAGAGCTTGATCGAGTGCTGCCAGTTTCTCCAAAGACAGTTTCCCAATGTAGTTCGTCAACACAGATTTTTGCAGACTGATCAGCTCGTCGCAGTGAATGCTGCTATCGTGTTTGAGGCCCTCGTCAATTCCTACAGGGACTTGGGTGGACAACCCATCATGTATGGAGTAGACCGGTGCGCAAATGACGGTGGAGAACCGGGATTCGATCAACGCCTGGCGGCTAACCACCACAAAAACCCTCGACTTTTTGGGATCTTTCTCCGTGGGATGTGCAACGCGGTAAAACTCGCCTCGGGTCATCCATCCACCTGATAGGCCAGCACGTCAAGCGCTTCTTCGTTCAAACGGTCCGCCTGCAGGTTGATCAGCTCGATATCCCGGGCATTCCGTTCCTTTCGGATCGTCTGGTCGATATAGGAGCGAAGAGCCACTTCAATGAATTGCGAACGATTGCCGGAATCCCCGGCAAGGAGATCGATGGTGTGGAGTAATTCCTCCGATAGGGTGACAGAAGTCTTCATTTTCATACTACCAATATACTACTGAAAACGACACGGTGTCCACAGGATTGAATGGTTTTAGCTTGCAAATCGAAACTCGAAACTCGACACTGTCTCCCCTGTCCCCTTTTTCTGTCCCCCCATCTTGTCTGGTGGATCCCAGTCGTTTCTCGAGGCGAGGTGGCTAAAGAAGAGAACTGAGAAGAGGTCGAAGACAGAGACTACGCTGCAATCTCAAGAGGACGAACGCGGATATGCCAATCCGATGCAACCACCAGATGCCCCATCAGGGTATTGCCAACTTGGGAGAGTACAGCACCAATCACTCGAATCCGGTTCTCCCGGCTCTCATCCTGCAATCTCAGAAGAATCAAACCAGGCACCCGAGCTTTGCTTCGTATGATCAGATCGCCAAAGTCCTTATCATTGGTGACAAGGATGCGCCCTGTATTTCAGCAAAGCTGATTACCGCTAAATCGGGCAGGCCCAGGGATTCTTCCGCCACCGAGACGACATCGTGACCCGCTTGACAGAGAAAATCCACGATCGCCCTCCCGCTTGACTCATCGATGAGGAACTTCATCAATGAGTAGATGCAAAGAGAGGAAGCACGACTTCTTGGGAGAGAACCTTCGCGGCATAATCGAGGGCTGCTCGGATATCCGCAAGCTGCAACCGAGGATATTCATCCAGGATGGCTTGCTCGGATAGCCCCTGGGCAAGCATTCGTACGATCAGGTCGATGGAAATCCTTGTCCCACGGATGACCGGTTTTCCGGCCATGACTTCCAAATTCGCCTCTATCCGATCCTGCGTTTCCATTCTCTGGTTTACTCTCGCTCTCACTCTAGTGATTCGTCATGGTTGCGTCAAGAATGCGGCATGATATCGAAAACCGTTTTCGAAACCTCCCCGGTGGACGAACGGCTGCCCTACTCCCAACCGTTCGCCAGCCAAGGGCAGTAGAGGCAGCGTGGCTTGGTGCAGTTCCCCTGCAAACGCCGGCAACACACCTTGCTCCGCCGGTAGGCGTAGGCACAGCTTCCATCTACCGGACGGAGGGGATCGATGCGGGTGTTTTAGGGACGTTGTTCAATTGTCAACTAACTCGGGTGTATTTCAGGGACGTTGTTCAATTGTCAACTAACTCGTAATGATCGCCATTAGGGTGTATTTCAGGGACGTTGTTCAATTGTCAACGGGTGTATTTCAGGGACGTTGTTCAATTGTCAACTAACTCGGGGTGTATTTCAGGGACGTTGTTCAATTGTCAACTAACT
>JAPLHX010000051.1 GCA_026389415.1 Coprothermobacterota bacterium
CCGCGAATCGGACAGGAAGGGAAAGACGTAGACAAAGTCTCTCAACACTGCCAGTTCTTTCTCCGATTTCGCCCCTTGCATCAATTCCGCAACGATGATGCCCATCATACAAATCCGTTCTTGTGACATCAGTTGCAGCACAATGGAATGACACGGCTCTATCTGGTGAAAGAATTCGATCCACGCGGAGGTATCGACAAGTATTTTATCCAAGGCGGTCATCGTGATGTCGGAGCGCTTCGGCCGTTGCATCAAACTCCATCTTGCCGGCCATGGCCTTGATCTTCTCCAGCTTTTTCCGCCGGATCTCCTCGCTGATGGCGATGGTGACAGCTTCCGTCTTGCTCTTGGCTGGGAGTACCCGCATCAATTCATCAAGCAAATCATTGGACAAGGTAATGGTGGCACGTGACATATCTCTTCTCCATAATCGAAGTGCACAGATTATACCATGTCGATTGTGAGACTTAGGGATGTTCGAATATCCCCAGCGGATTTGAAATCATGGTAACGGGCTGGAAGCTAGAATGTCAGGGTTTGTTACCCACCAATCAACGCATCCAAGCCCATCTGCCGGTCGGGAAGTGGGGCGCCCTCGCGGTGAAGCTGGGTTTAACTCGGAAGAATCGATTTCTACCCGATCGGGGAAAAGGGCGGCCACTGCTCCACCTCCCTTTCCCCAACCGCAGTGCTGGCCTCTACTGTCGTGGTATAATATGCCCTGACAGGCAAAAATAGCCCCCTATACTTTCATCCATCGAAAACAATACCTGATCAAATGAGCGGAAACGAGGTTTTGTGAAACCATCTTATGAATTCAAAAAAATCTGCTTAGTCTTTTTGACGGGCATGCTGATTTTATCTGCATCAGGATGTTCAAGTAGTAGTGGCTCCATTCAATATCTGCCCAATATGGGCCAACAGATTACACCGCTGGCGCCTCAGGGTTCCCATTTCGAGCCGCTGAACCCCGATCTGGCCGACAATCCGGCCTGGCTGGCCGGGCAGGCGGTCACCACCGTGGTGAGCCCCGACAAGAAGACCTTGCTGGTTTTAACGAGTGGCTTCAACCGCGTCTACCGAACCGATGCGGTGAATGGGGTCCTCCCACAAGACGCTTACGGTGCCTATTTCAACTGGCCTGACTCACAAGAGTATGTGTTCATCTACGACATTTCGACGAATGTGCCAATCAAGAAGCAAGTGGTGACGGTCCCCAATACCTACAACGGGATTGTCTTCGATCCTTCCGGCACGGCTTTCTACGTGTCCAGCGGCATGGGGGACTTCCCCTATACCAGCACCGGCATTTTCAACCCCGTCCAGAGCGGCGGTGACAATGTTCACATCTTTACCCTGAGTGCCACCGCCGGAACCTGGCAGCACGCCGCGGAACTTGCCCTGGGTCATCTCGCTGGCAATGGCCTTAGCGTGACGACGCCTACCGGCGGGCAGCTCCCGGTCAACGAGCGAGTTGCCGTGGCGCCATGCGCTGCCGGTGTCGATGTGTCGAATGATGGCAAGACGCTGGTGGTGGCGAATTACTACAACGACTCGATTACGGTCTTTGTGGGAGGCCTGGGAAACTGGTCGAAGGGAACGGAACTGGACCTGCGCCCCGGCAAGAGCGATGTCGCGGAAGTGGGCACACCGGGCGGCGGCTATCCGTTTTGGGTGGTTGTGAAAGGCAGCGGATCGAGCGCGACAGCGTACGTATCCAGCCTTCGCGACCGCGAGATCGTCGTCGCCAGCCTCGGCGCGGCGCCAGTCGTAACGGCCCGGATCCCGGTGAAAGGCCAACCCAATAAGATGACCTTGAACGCGGCTCAGACACTCCTGTATGTCGTTGAAGACCAGTCGGATTCGATTGATATTATTGACACCACAAAGAACACCATCATAGAAACCATCCCGGTAATCGCTCACTCGTCTGTGTTGCCTTCCTCGCTGGCGCAATATAAGGGCGCCAACCCCAACAGCGTGACGCTCTCACAGGATGAGAAGCTACTTTATGTCACGCTCGGCAATCTGAATTGCGTCGCGATCGTGGCGCCGGGCGAAGCGGATGATGGGGATCAGGTCGTGGGTCTGATTCCCACCGGTTGGTACCCGAACTCGGTAAGCTTCAGCGGTGATGGCAAATGGATCTACGTGATCAATGGGAAGTCGCCGACAGGTGCCAATCCCGACATGTACTACAGCTACGGCCCGCCGACGCACCAGAATGGCCAAGCATCCAATCAGTACAATCCCCAGTTGATCAAAGCCGGCCTGCAGAGCTTCCCGCTCCCTGCCGCCGCGCAGCTTGCGACGCTGACGGCCCAGGTCGCCACGAATAACCGCTTCGCCCACACCGTCAGCCCCAACGACGCTGCTGTGATGGCGGCTGTGCGTCAGGGTGTCAAGCATGTCATCTTCATCATCAAGGAAAACCGGACTTACGACCAGGTTCTGGGCGACCTTGAAAAGGGCAACGGCGAACCTGCCCTGGCCGAGTTCGGAGAAGCGCTCACCCCGAATCTGCATAACCTGGCGCGAAACTTCGTCACGCTCGACAACTTCTATTGCACTGCCGAAGTCAGCTATGATGGCTGGGCATGGTCCACTTCCGCGCAAGCGCAGGACATGGTCGAGCGCCAATGGCCGCTGGCTTATGCGGGACGCGGCTTCGCCCTGGACCAGGGTGGTTTGAACCGCAGCGTGAACGTGGCTCTTCCGAACGTCGCCGCGCGCCAGGCTGCCAATCCCTTGACACCGGACGATCCGGATGTCTTGCCGGGCCAGACCGACGTGGCTGCGCCGGATGGACCGAACAATGAAGTGAATACCGGCTTTCTATGGGACGCCGCGCTGCGGGCCAATCTCACCGTTCGCAACTATGGCTTCGCCGTTGACACGACCCGCTATTCATTTCCCCAAAGCTCCCCTTACAGTCTTACGCTCGCGCACGATCCGGCTGCAACCGGCACGCAAGTGGCTTTCCCCACGAATGTCTCCCTGGCCAAGTACACGGATCCGT
>JAPLHX010000066.1 GCA_026389415.1 Coprothermobacterota bacterium
CTTGGCCAGAAGAGCAGCGGCGGTCAGTCCGGCCAAGCCGGAACCGACCACGATTACCGGGTAGGAGTCCTGCAGGACGGCGTCTGGACGGAGGATCATCGAATTAATTGGGGACAGCCACTGATTAATTGTCTCTTTTCCCTGCCTTGTTCGGGAAATTGATTGGTGCGTATTCCGGTGCAATCCGCCACCTAAATCCGATCGAAAGCGCCACCTGATTCCGATTCATTCCGCCACCGGAATTAACTGTCTCTTTTCCCTGCTTTAACGGGTCTGCCGGCCTTTCCCCTTGCCAATCTCATTTGAAACCGTTTCTCCAGATCATTGACGAATGCCTCATCCCCCAAAGGTCGATTCACGAAAGAGTCCCTGCGAACGGAGTTCAAAAAGCCCTCTGAATCATCCTCCTGTAGATAGGACTTCCAGTCACCGATCAGTTCCCGAAGCAGTTCATCGGATCCGACAATCCGATCCCAACTCGTCATGCCGGCATGATAGGCTGCGCTGGACCAGGGGTATTCCCAGGCATCCCTGACGATGCCCGCACGCACCGGGTTCCGTTCGATGTATCTGGCGGCTGCGATCAAGTGATTCTCATCCAGCACGCTGGAGCCGAACCGGGCCTGCCATAAATGACCCTTCCAGCCTTCCCGCAGATTAATGCGTCTTGTATATTGAACGTGAGCCTCTGAAAAACAGCGGGCCAACGAATCCGTTTCCGCGGGAACGGCAACAAAGTGAACATGATTGCTCATCAGGCAGTAGGCCCAAATCACAACACCATGTCGCTTGCAGGCCTCCCGGAGATAGTCCAAATAGGCAATCCGGTCCCCATCGGAAAAGAATACATCCAGCCGACGATTGCCGCGCCCAACAACGTGATGGGGTAGATGGGGGACTACTAATCGGGCTAAGCGTGCCATGATGGAAAAATCATTACAGTTCCTTCCCCTGGGTGTCAAGAATAATCAGTGGCTGTCCCCAATTATCCCAAACTCCGGCCAAGCTCCTTTTCCCGGCTGTCAAGAATAACTAAGAATAATTAGTGGCTGTCCCCAATTATCCCCCGGCACTCCCTCACGAGGTGCGCCCGGTATTCTCCTGATTTGGTATGGGCTTCCACTGCGTTGACGCGCAGCGTGGGGATCAACTGCCTGGCCAACTCTGCGGCGTCGAAGTCTACATCCTCGGTAGAGACTGTCCGCCAGTCTTTACGGTTCATCCCGCCGTAGACGACAAACCCGATCCGAAGTCGATCAGGATCAAGGTTGTCCATCTGGAGAATCCGATGGCTGTCGAACAAGTCCCTCGCTTGTCTGCGCGCAAACAGTGCCGCAAGCTTGCCGGCTGCCAGTTCATGGTGATCCAGCACGGGAATCCCCGTGGCCCGCCAAGACCCGACGGGATAAGAGTCGCAAGCCGTCACCGGCCACAACGGGACGCGGAACATAAAGTTGACATCTACTTCGAGGTTGCCGGTCTGGCCGAGGGTGCTCTCATAGCGTAGCGACCACTTGCCTCCGGCGTGTTCATCGGGCATCCGTCTGACGCTGAAGCCCTCCCGCGCGAAGACCGCATGAACAGCCTGCTCGATCTTGGGACGCTCGGCGAGCATGGCTTCACGATCCTCGGCGCCCACGTAGTTCAGATCAATGTCGATGGAGAGCCGCGGGACATCGAAGACGAAAAGATTCAAAGCCGTGCCACCCTTGAGGACCAGCTTACCTTTGAGGTAGGGGTGGCTTCGAATGGTGTCGAGTAACCCAAGCAAGTGGGCTGCCTTTTCGAGCACGTCCGGTCTGAAGCCGGTCGCCTCTGCCTCAGCAGCCAGCTTCTCAGGGGAGATTCTCATAGGATCTCTCCCCACGCCCGTTCAACCACTTCCCTGGGTACCACCAAGTTCCATTCCGACACGAGGCGACCGGATTTCCGTTTGGAGCGGTCCAAATAATGCGGTTGCCGCGGCCGTAGATCGTGAAGTGCTTTGAGGTGACGGTCCGCTACCATCAAGGGGTCACGGTGTTGCTGGAGAAAGAATCCCACCTTCGCTCCGGTGGTTGCATTTCCGAGCAAAACCGCATACTCCACGACCTTGTCCAGATCGAAGAATTCGACGGACTCCAGCGACCGCCAGATTTCCTCCCAGCTTCCCGAAAGGTCCGGGCGATCCAGGACGTCCACCAAGGTCCGCTCCAAGCTCGTGACTCGAAGCTCCAACCCGCCGCGCTCTGTGGTCGAAACGCCGAAACGCTCCTTTCCCGCGTTGCGAAGAGCCTGCGGAAACTTCGCTCCCCGGAAAAGATGGAAGCGGAACGTCAGAGGGCTCAGCGGGCGGGATGCCGAATAGGTGAAATGTTCCTGAACCGAGTAAGCCCGCCCGTGCAACTCTAGCGCCGTATGGTGCGACAAAACCGCGTCCGTGGTCAGCTTCGCGGCTACAAGGAAGGGGTCGACCGGATAGGAATTGGGGTCGGCTCCCGGCGGGATGACGGCATATAATCCGCGCCGCACACGAACAACCCGTCCGGTCTTCTGGTAGTAAGCCAGAAGCCCCTCCTGCGCCCTTTTGCCGACCTCACCACGGGACGAAAGATGCTTGGCCAACTCCTCTCCGGCAAAAACCGGGTGTTTGCGGAAAAATTCATCATGCCTCATTGCTGGTGTCCTTGACATCGGTCCTTGACATCGTTTCACGTTACCCATGAAAGTATTATGGGTTTTGTGTTCGCCTGTCAAGTTAGACCCTGACTTCTTGACGATTACACGCATAACCCATTCACCGTTATGGGTTACGTGAACACTCGTCAAGAGGAAAGATGGGGGTCAAGCGGAAAGCTTGGGGTCAGGTCTTTACTTTTAGCCAAGTTCCAGCCAAACTCCAGCCAAGTTCTAGCCAAACTCCAGCCAAGTTCCTTTTCCCGGCTGTCAAGAATAATTAGTGGCTGTCCCCAAATATCAAGATCTTGAAGTATTGACAGGCGGTGGAAAAGGTCAAAGCCGGTCTCTCGGATTAGAGATATATCTTTTAAGCCTTTGCCGTTCTAACGCGGACGCGGGGTTCCACAGTCGGCCAAATAGTGCGCCGGGCTACTCGCATGTCGTAATCAACCTGAAGGTTCAGCCATATTTCGGCAGACACCCCGAAATACTTACCGAAACGCAGGGCTGTGTCTGCGGTGATGGAGCGGTGTCCCCTGATAATTTCGCTAATTCGTCCCGGCGGTACGTCGATATCCCTCGCCAGTTGATTGGCGCTCAGCCCGAGGGGTTTCATGAACTCTTCGGAAAGGATCTCGCCGGGCGGAATCGGATCGAGTAATTCTTTTTCTTCTGTCATGTGCATCTCCTCTTAATGATAATCCACAATTTCGACATCGTACACATTGCCGCTCGTCCATCGAAAGCAAATTCTCCATTGATCGTTGATGCGGATGCTGTATTGCCCCTGCCGGTCGTCTTTCAGCACTTCCAGTTCATTGCCGGGAGGTTGCCTCAGATCCTGAAGGGTTCTGGCGCGATGCAGGTAGAGAAGTTTGCGCCGCGCTTGCCGTTCGAAGGCTTGAAAACGGGCAACTCGGCGATCATCAAAGAGAGTGGCGGTGTCGCGACATCGGAACGATTTGATCATATGTGAATAATAGTACGTTAGTACGTCTTACGTAATATGTAAAGC
This sequence comes from Coprothermobacterota bacterium, assembly GCA_026389415.1. Taxonomy (GTDB): domain Bacteria; phylum Caldisericota; class JANLFM01; order JANLFM01; family JANLFM01; genus JAPLHX01. Next base: position 3,674 of record JAPLHX010000066.1, read on the forward strand.
GTTTCATAAATCAGTTCAGGGTCATTCTTCCAGCGGTTACAGCGTCGAGGGGCAGCAAATCCTGAGCGGGGTTGCAACGGATGCCTCCAGAAGCCATTCCGTGAAAGCTTGGGGTCAGGTCTTTACTTTTAGCCAAACTCCAGCCAAGTTGCAGCTAAACTCCAGCCAAGTTGCAGCCAGCCAAACTCCGGTCAAGCTCCGGCCAAGTTCCTTTCCCCGGCTGTCAAGAATAATTAGTGGCTGTCCCCAAATATCTGAAAATCGCAACTGACACTGTCTTGCTTAATCGTGCTAGGATGTTTTTATGATCAAAGGGGATGTTATCCGGGAAACGACTATCCACACACTGGTGCGTGTGCTTCGCGCTCATCCCGAGATCGTTTTCGCCTACCTGCACGGCTCTTTCCTGACCGGAAACCAACCACGGGACGTGGATCTTGCTGTTTTTGCAGTCACATCCACCTTCCAAGCTTTGGAGCAAACCCATCAGGTCACCATGGAACTCGCGATCCCCTTGGAGATGGAGATCCAGGAAGCCATCGGTTTGCCTGTGGACCTGCAAGTGCTCAATCAAGCGCCACTCGAGTTTCGCTGCCGCGTGGTCGATCATGGACAATTGCTTCTGGATCGCGACCCCAACTTGCGGGAGGATTTTGAATTGCTCACTCGAAAAGAGTATTGGGATTTTCGACCGATACTGGAAGAGCACTTGCAAGAGGCTTTGAAGGGGGCATGAGCCTCGATCAGGAGCGCGTCACCAGGCTGATTGGTTCGCTACGCTCAAGCGTTCGACTTCTCAGCGAGCTTTCTGCGATACCGGAAGCGGAGTTCATTCGGGATGCTCACAAGCTAAGCAGTGCAAAATACAACTTTATTGCCGCTATCGAAGCAATCATTGACTTGGGTAGTCATTGGGTATCGCGCGCTCGGCTGGGCCTCCCCAAAGATTATGCCGATGTCTTTGAGGTGCTCAAGCAAGCGGGTCAACTTGACACAGTGCTAGCGGATGACCTGAAGCGGATGGCTCGATTTCGCAATCGGCTTGTTCACCTCTATTGGGACGTGGATCCCGGGGAGTTGTACAGTATCCTGCAGAGAAAATTAGGCGATTTCGACCGTTTCCTAGCCTGCCTGGCAAGCTCCCCGACCGCTACAGAGAACTCAGACTCGGAATAATTGGCGGTAGAATCAGGGAGATCCATAAAATGGGGTCAGGTCAGGTCTATACTTTTAGCACAGTTCCTTTTTCCCTTTGTCAATAGTAATTAGTGGCTGTCGCCAATTACCTCAATTACCTGTATTTTGTCATCCTGAGCCCTTCGCTTCGCTCAAGGGTAAACTCCGCAACGAAAGCCTGTCCTCGAGCCCTTCGCTTCGCTCGAGGGTAAACTCCGCGATGAAGGAATCTTGCCCTGAGAAAGCTTGGGGTCAGGTCTTTACTTTTAGCCAAGTTGCAGCCAAGTTCCAGTCAAGTTCCAGCCAAGTTGCAGCCAAACTCCTTTTCCCGGCTGTCAAGAATAACTAAGGATAATTAGTGGCTGTCCCCAATTATTGCACCGGCCCGCACGACATGGCCATCAGCCGGATGCAGAAGAAACACTGAAACTCAAGGCCTGACCACAAGCTTTCAAAACCTGACCCCAGGCTTCGATCTACCCGACTCGTACCCAACGAGCATTCTCAATCCACTTTGCCCCACTGGGTGTCTAATTGATGGGCTCGAGGTAGATTTTTATCGGCTTCCGAACAGTAACAGCCCAGTTGAAGCGTTTTTAGACACTTTGACGGGCAAGCAAGCGCAAAAAGTTTTATGGGTATTGCAGTTAATCGAGGAGCTGGAGACAATTCCTCGCCAATATTTCAAAAAACTGGTTGATAGCGAAGGTATTTGGGAAACCCGCATACAATTTGGAGGTGATATTTTCAGGTTGTTGGGGTTTTTCGATGGTGACGCTCTGCTAATTTTGACCAATGGTTTTGCTAAAAAAACGCAAAAGACACCCGCACCGGAAATCGCGCTCGCAATTCGTCGTAGGAATGAATATTTGGTAAGGAGAAAAAGCCATGAGTGATGTAAAACAGTATATTCAAAAACGTGCCGAACGCGATGCAGAATTCGCAATAAATTATGAAGTAGGTTACGCCGATTTCAAGATTGGTGTTATTTTGCGTCAAGCAAGGGAGGCGGCAGGCTTAACCCAAGATGAAGTGGCGCAAAAATTACAAACCAAGAAATCAGCCATTTCACGCATTGAAAATCACGCTGATGATGTACGTCTTTCAACATTAAGGCGTTACGCTGATGCAGTTGGCGCTAATCTTCAAATCAGGTTAGCCAGTTCGCATAGGCGTTTGCAAAGCAAAAAACGCCCAACACCACGTGCACCGGAAGTGCGGGGGCTGCGCTCCCCGCTTTAAGGGATTCTGCCTCAAACAGCGGGTTCGGCGTCTGGTAGTTTATCCCGCCAAATCCCCTGTCCGCTCATATTGTCACGAATAATTAGTGGCTGTCCCCAATTCTCTCGGGATTGGTTAGAAAGGACGTTGTTCGCTGCGGAATGGGTCGAGATTGACGTAATAGATGGCCGCCTGGAACACCGCTTTGCCAGGATTGAGGAGTACGGAAACCGGGTGCTCCATGTTATTATCAATATCTATTCGGTGCCACCGAGAGTCGTGACGGCCTACTTCGATCGAAGGAGATCAAACCGATGAAACTGAAAGTTGACCATCAAGCGGACGCGCTTCATCTAAGCCTTAGCGAGGAAACAGCGAGGGAATCCGAGGAGGTCTCACCGGGAATTATCGTCGATTTCGACGAGAAAGGTCAGGCTGTGGGCATCGAGATCCTGCATCTTTCAAAACGCGCATCGAGTGCTGATTTTCAAAGATTGCTGTTTGAATCGATTCCCCTGTCTGGATAACAATCCGCAGGCCAACTACCCATAAAGGTTCGAAGAGAGAAAGTGTGGACAGCCCCGGCTCCAAGGACTCATGAAAGCAGGGAAACAGCTTGGGGTCAGGTCTTTACTTATAGCCAAGCTCCAGCCAAGTTGCAGCCAAGTTGCAGCCAAGTTGCAGCCAAGTTCCGTTCCCCGGTTTCTAAGAATAATTAGTGGCTGTCCCCAATTATTGCACCGGCCCGCACGACATGGCCATCAGCTGGATGCAGAAGAAACACTGAAACTCAAGGCCTGACCACAAGCTTTCAAAACCTGACCCCAGGCTTCGATCTACCCGACTCGTACCCAACGAGCATTCTCAATCCACTTTGCCCCACTGGGTGTCTAATTGATGGGCTCGAG
>JAPLHX010000212.1 GCA_026389415.1 Coprothermobacterota bacterium
CTTCAAGGGCGGGCAGTTTCACGGCCTGGACGACCTGCGCCTTCAGGCCGGGAAGTGGTGCCTGGAAGTGGCCGGTCCGCGTCTCCATGGAACGACCCGGCGGCTCCCGCTGGTGGTTTTCCACCAGGAAGAACAGTCCTGCCTGCTTCCCTGGGATGGCGAACCGTACGATCTGCCGGACTGGCATCAGGCCACCGTTCATCCCGATCACCACATCGCCTACCGCTACGCCCTCTACTCAGCGCCGCATCATATTTGCCCGCCGGGGACGAAGCTGGAGGTGCGTGGTGACAGCAAGCTGGTACGGCTCTACCGCCGGGGGATTTGTGTCAAAGTGCATCCCCGCCAATCACGCGGCGGACGCTCCACCGATCCCCAGGATTACCCGCCCGAGCTCACCCCCTACACCACACGAGCCCCGGACCATCTCCGCCGCCAGGGCGCCGAGCTGGGGGAGTCCATCGGCGCTTTCGCCGATAAACTCCTGGACGGCCCATTGCCTTGGGCGAAGATACGCCAGGCCCACAAACTTCTCCGCCTGGCGGAACGTTACACGCCGGCCCGGCTCGATGCCGCCTGCCGCAAGGCCCTGGCCGTCGACCTGATCGACGTCCGCCGGCTGGAACGGATTCTTAGGGAAGCGTTGGAGACCGAGAGCCAATCCAATGAGGATTACCTGCCCGCCCCACCGGGGCGCTACGCCCGCCCGGGCAGCGCTTTCGCCCACTCCCCGCTTTCGTGGGAGCCGGCAAAGGGAGCCTGCGCCTCTACAGAAGAAGTGCCGATTGACGTGGAAAGGACGATCAAGAGATGAGTACGACCACCGAACTGAGACCACTGCTTTACCGTCTGAAGCTGGGACAGATGCTGCACACCTTGCCGGAGCGACTGGCCCTGGCACGGCGTGACCAGCTGGACCACGCAACCTTCCTGCAGATCCTTTTAGCCGACGAGGTCAACCGCCGCGATCAGCGTCGCTTCCAGATCCAACTGCAAAAGGCAGGCTTTGAGGAGATCTGCCGCCTGGAGGACTTTGACTGGACGGCCGGGATCCAGCTGCAGCGGACGCTGCTGGATGCCGCCTTCTCCCTGGACTTCCTCTCCCGCCGTGAGCATGTCCTTTTTGTCGGACCGGTCGGCGTCGGCAAGTCTTTCCTGGCCCAGGCCCTCGGTTTCGCCGCGGTACGTGCCGGGCACAGTGTCCGCTTCTTCCGCGCCGGCGACTTTCACAAGACGCTCGCCCAAGCCAGGATAGACCACACCCTGGAAAAGGTCTTCCGCTCCTTCATGGTTCCGGACCTGTTGATTCTCGATGACTTCGGCCTGCAGCGGCTGACCGCTCAACAGTCGAGCGAACTCTACGAACTGATCATCGCCAGGCACCGCCGGTCCAGCTTCATTATCACCAGCAACCGGGCGGTGGAGGAGTGGCTGGGGCTATTCGACGATTCCATCCTGGGTAACAGCGCCCTGGATCGTCTGGCCAACTCTAGCTACCAGATCGTCATCGAAGGTCCAAGCTACCGCGAGCGGCACTCCCCACACAAGAGGAGGGATTGACGCCCATGACCTGATGATGATAGACCTTTAGTGCCCCGCACCGGGTGGGTCATAGATAGTGGTTACGGGTGGGGTATAGATCCTGGTTAACGACATGTGCTACCCCTTGGATCTGGCTGCCTATCGCCGACAGAGAGAGCAAGCGATTACGATTGGTCTCAATCGGGAATTGTCCCAATTGGCCGAGGAACTGAACGAGCAGGTGGCAATTCCACTGGAACTGCTTCAGCGTACTGAGTCGTATCAAACAGCCCAGATGTATCAGATCGACGGTTTGGCAGGGGTCTACCGAAAATTGGACTTTCGCTATCGCCAGATGGACTACACACCACCGCCACATTCATGGCCCACTCGTCGATTGCTGCAACCTGCTCTAGGATTTCTAACGTATTATTTTCCAAAATTCCCTTACATCAGCTACAAATATTTCAAGGAGAAATAGGCATGTCATCGCACAAGGGTTGCTGGTGGATCGGTAGCTTGGGGGTTGCATTAACTATCGCAGGATTCTTCCACTGGAAAAGAAACATCTGGTTTTTCCGCGACCCTCCCCGGCGCGCGCCGGGAGATCCCGGCGTAATTGTAGCTCCATGCGACGGACAGGTGATCTATATCCAGGAAATCAAAGACGGACAAATCGTGTCAGAAAAACTTGGCACTCAGATCTTCATTGAAGAAATTACAAAGTCTCCCGACGCTCCCCCAAACGGGGTACTGATCGGGATCTATATGTCGCCCTATGACGTGCATTTCAACTATGCCCCGATTTCAGGCCGCGTGCGAAAAATCGTCCACGCACAGGTACAAATCAACCTTCCAATGGTTGATTTGTGGGAGTACATCCAGTTTGTCTGGTTCCGGCGCGCCGTGAACTTGCTTGGCCATGCGTTCCATTTACAAAATGAACGAAACACCATTGTGATAGAAGGATCCTGCAAGGTTGCCATGGTCGAGATTGCAGATAAAGTCGTCAATAAAATCGATTGTTATGTACACGAAGGCGAGGAACTGCGTCAAGGGCAAAAAGTATCCTTTATTAAGCGAGGTTCTCAAGTCGACTTGATCCTTTGGGAAACGAATTATGAGATTCTAGCGGAAGTTGGTCAGCACGTGTTGGGCGCGATTACGCCATTGGCCCGGATTCTTTCACCAAGATAGGTTTTCCTCTTCTCCTGCCGTCCTTCGATCCACGCTTTGACAGGAACAGTGACCCAATCAATAGCGACAAAGCAACAACCACCGCGATCACGTAAAGGAACGAAATAGGTCCAAGGGGTTCAAAAAGCTGTCCTATCAGCCAGGGAATGGACATCGCGCCGATGCTGGCTCCGGCCTCGAACCAACCGCCAATCGCACCAGTGATTCGAATCGTCTGTTGGGCAAGCGCCAATAGGGTAGGGTAGGTACTAGCCATGCTCAATCCCAAACATATTGTTCCTACCCAGAGCAAAACCGTCGATTCATTGGCCACTAGCAGCAAGATCAAGCTAGCCAGGCAACCGACCAGATTTGTCCGGAGAATGCGTTGCGATAGGAAACCCCTGAAGAAAGCGACCGCGAAGAGCCGACCGACCATCAAGGAAAGCCAGAATAGTGATGTCAGGTAACCGGCGGTAATGGGGTCTGCCATCTCTTTGGCAATAGCGTAACTATAGATCCATCCGCTGAAGCCCACCTCGGCCCCCACATAGAGAAACAAAAAGACGCATGCCCAAAAAACGAAGGATCTGTCTCCAGTTCCTTCAGATTCCGATGAGACCGGCAAAGGCTTGGGCGAGGAACGAGAATTCCCCAACAACCAAGCACCCAACAGCAGCAATGGTAAAGCCGCTGCCCAGTATGCCCAGCGGATTTCCGCCGTCAACTGCAATACTTGAGCCAATAAGATCGGTGCCAGGAAAGCCCCCGAGCCAAAACAAAAATGGACTGCATTCATCACCACCGCTGATTTCGCCTGGTATCGCCATAGAACAAGAGTATTACCCCCCACCAGCAGCAAGCTTTGGGCGATGCCGAGAAAAAAGAAAAGCGCAGAAAGCAGCCAAAGCCAAGAAACTATCGGAATGCAAATTTGAAATGCAAACATAGCCAATGCACCACCGCCCATTAAGACGTGGCCGGAATGGGAATCGAACAGGCGACCCGTGGATAAACCGCCGACGAGATTGCCCAGTGACACGGCTGCAAAAAGGATGCTGATCTGACTAAGACTCGCCTGCACCTGCTTGGCCAAACCGGGAAGCGTCGGCCCCAGCAGTGCCATGCTCAGACCGAGAATGGTGAAGGAAGCATAATACAGTAGCGGAGGTGCTTCAGGATGGGCTTGCTGCAGCCGAACTTGACTCACAGCATCAGTCTATCACTGGATGCAGGAACTATGAAACGTGAAACGCGTAGGGGAAGGATCAAGGAGTTAATTCATTACTTAACTCACAAGAAACCAAGAAGGGCGCCTTCAAGGCGCCCTTCTTGGTGTTTGTTTGCGTGGAATTCCTTAGGGAACGACCGTGATGCGGCCCGTCAAGGGGGAGGAGAAGGGAGTGTTGGCCGGCGGTGTGCCCCACTTCCAGAGGACGTAGTCG
>JAPLHX010000031.1 GCA_026389415.1 Coprothermobacterota bacterium
GATATCCGGATTGGAACCCCGACTGCGAGCTTCTGCATCACTCCGGCCAAGATTGGCGTCCCCTACAACTTGAACGGAATCATGAATCTGGTCAACGCCCTAGGGGCGGCCACCACTCGGGAAATGATTTTTGTCGCGCAACCGTTGTCTGCTGAGCGGGCCTACCAGCTCGGCGTCCTCCACCACCTGGTGGCGCCGGAGGAACTGGAAGCCTATACGATCGATCTGGCGCGAAAAATCTGTCTGAACTCGCCCTTGAGTATCGCCGTGATCAAGGAACAGTTGCGCATCTTGGGTGGCGCCCATACGTTGAGCCCGGACTCCTTCGAGCGGATTCAAGCTCTCCGGCGGGTGGTCTACGAAAGCGGCGACTACCAGGAAGGGATCGACGCCTTCCTGCAGAAGCGCAAACCCTCCTTCCAGGGCAACTGACGTAAGGAAAGGACAAGGCCAATGCAGATCGAACAAAAACCGTACAAAGACCATTGGATGATCCTCCAGGTACAAGGCGCGGTCGATTCCACCACCGCCGTTCCGCTTGAGCTTGCTTGCCGGGAAGTCTTGCGCTGCAAGATGAACCTGGCGATTGACCTGTCTGAGGTCTCTTTCCTAAGCAGCGCCGGATTGCGCGTGTTGCTGAATGTAGTCAAAGGATTGGGATTCGTCGGATCTCGTTTTGCCTTATTGCAGCCACCGGCGCTGGTGCGAGAAGTGCTTGACCTCTCCGGTTTCGCCATGCTGTTCCCGGTCGTACAAACCGTCGACCAATTGCTGTAGGTTTGCAGGAAAAGGAAACGAGGGTCATGGCACTGGACGAACGTCGCTTATATGATGATAACAGCCTGCGGCAGCATGTCTTGGTTATGGCCGATCATTTCTCCTCCGGCGGACTATGATCAGGAAGCGGAGGATTGTGCTGCAAGAATCCGTCAATTCTCCCGGATCCCCGTTTCGACGCTCTTGCATTTGGGATCCGGCCGCGGACATCTCGACCGTCGCCTGCAACAGCACTTTACCGTTACCGGCGTCGACTGTAGTCCAAGCATGCTGAATCTGGCTCGTACGTTAAACCCGGCAGTCCGCTATCTGCTGGGAGACATGCGCAACGGGCGCCTTAAAGAATCTTTTGATGCTGCACTGATTGCCGATTCCATCGATTACATGCTGGACGAAAGCGAACTGTTGCAAGCCTTTGTCACCGTATTTACCCATCTGCGCCCGGGCGGGGTTTTCCTCACCTATGCCGAAATGACGAGCGAGTTGTTCCAGCAAAACAGGACCACCCATTCTGTACACCGTCAAGGAAGCCTGGAAGTGGTAATGGTGGAGAACTCTTACGATCCCGATCCCTCGGACACCCGTTTCGACTCCACCTTCATCTATCTGGTTCGTCGGGACGGAAGCCTGGAAATCATGCACGACCGCCACCAGGTGGGATTGTTCCCGCGACAGACCTGGGGCAAGTTGCTGTGCGTCGCCGGTTTTGATCTTGTCCGGGAAGAGCTTTGCCAAGAAGTTCTGTATTTGGCCGGCGTAAGACCGATCTAGGCGCCGGCCACACCAGGCTCAAACTGGCACGGGCTGGTGGCTGTCGGCATTCGCAAGCGCTCTTCACCGGCCGGAGGCTTGCATCTGCTTGATCTTGGCGACGATCGCCCTCTGGGAGATCTCTTCATACTCCAGCAGCTCTTCCGGCTGACCGCTCATCGGCGTCTTGCGCACTGCCAGCGAAACGACAGGCACCCCGAACCCGGACAGCGCTGCACAAACAGCTTCTCCCAGTCCCCCTTCCGGGTGATGATCTTCCACCACAAGGATTCCTTTCGTTTCCATCGCAGCCTGTTCCAGGGAGGGAATGTCCAGCGGCTTGATACTGTAGAGATCGATCACTCGCACGAATATCCCCTCGTCCCGCAGTTGGTTGCAAGCTGCGAGTGCTTCATAGAGGGTGATTCCGGCTGAGACAATGGTGAACAGATCGCGGTCGCTGGCTCGCAAGGTTTTGCTGCCGCCGATCGGGAAGTCCTCATCGGGTGGATAGAGCGGCGCTGTCTCTCCGCGTGTGGTGCGCAGGTACACCAGGCCATGGTGCTGGGCTGCAGCCTCCACCAGGCGCTCGGTGGAAATTCGATCTGCCGGGTACAGGACAACGCTGTCACCGATGGCACGAAACAAGGCCAGGTCTTCCAAGGCCATTTGCGAAGGACCATCCGCTCCGATGGAGACACCGACGTGCGAACCTACACATTTCAGGTTGTTTTTTTGCAGAGCATACTGCGCCATCCGCAATTGGTCTGCCGCCCGGGAGAGGAAAGCGCCGAAGCTGGAAAGAAAGGGTAGCTTGCCGCAGGCGGAGAGCCCCAGAGCAGCGGAAACCATATTCTGCTCGGTGATGAACATCTCGAAGAATCGGTCTGGATAGGCTTGCTGGAAGGTCTGGGCAAAAGTGGAATTGCTCACCTCGGCATCCAGCACCACCATTTGCGGAAACCGGGGAAAGATCTTGACCAGGGCTTGACCGTAGGCTTGTCGGGTGGAAAGGGGTTTATTGTAGTCTTCTGGGAGGTCCTTCGGTGCCGGCTGATACGGCGCAGGCCGGCAATCCTCCGGCAGTGGGATCGTTCCCCGCAACGTTTTGTCCACCGTTCCCAGTTCCATCAGGGCTCGCTGGAAATCGGCCTCGTTCAACGGCTTGCCGTGCCAGCCATTCTGGTCTTCGATCCAGGAGACACCCTTGCCCTTCACCGTGCGGGCGATGATCATCGTGGGCTTTCCTTCCTGGCCGATCCGGCCGTAGGCGTTCATCGTCTGGTCAAGATCGTTTCCGTCCTCCACCACCACCGTCTGCCAACCGAAGGAAGCGATTCGAGCCCGATAGGTGTCCAGATCCCACCCCAACATCGTGGGCCCGCGTTGACCCAGCCGATTCACGTCCAGGATTCCCACCAGATTGTCCAGCCGGTAGTGGGAAGCGACCTCCATCGCCTCCCAACAAGAGCCCTCGGCTAACTCACTGTCACCCAACAGGACGTAGGTTTGGTAGGGCAACCGGTCCAGGTATTTGCCGTTGAGGGCAATCCCCAGCCCCACCGATAACCCCTGCCCTAGAGAGCCGGTGGCGGCGTCTACGTAAGGGAAGCGCGGCGTCGGATGACCTTCCAGCGGGCTGCCGAAACGCCGGTAGGTCAGTAGTTCCTCTTCTTGTAACACTCCGGTGACGGTGTAGATGGCGTATAACAACGCAGAAGCGTGACCCTTGGAGAAGATGACTCGATCGTTGTTGGGTAAACCAGGCCGTTCCAGATCGGTCCTCAGGATCCCGCCGAAGAAAAGGGAGACCATCAACTCCACAGCAGACAGAGAGGAGGTAGGGTGACCGGAAGCCGCTCGAGTGGTGGCTAACAGGATGTAATACCGCACGAGTTTGGCAAGCCGGGTCAGAAATTCCAGGTTCATGTTCCGTCTCCTCTTAGATTCTGCAACCGGCGGATCGCTTGCTCCATCGGGGGATGGCCAAACAAGGCGGAAGTCGCCACCAGTCGTTGCGCACCTGCCATGGCCGCTAACGCCGCGGTTTGGGGATTGATGCCGCCGTCCACAGCAATAGGCAACGTCGGATGCTCTCGTCGGATTCGGAGGATTTTCTCCAAAGCTTCCCGCTGGAAATTCTGACCGGAGAATCCTTCCTGCACTGACATCACCAGGATTTCGTCCACCTGATCCAGCCAGGGTTTCACAGTTTCCACCGGGGAGCGCATGCCGAGGGCCAGGCCTGCCTCCACGCCGCAGCGGCGACACTCCTTCAGGAAGGTTTCGATCCCCTCCCCCTCCACCTGTGCCAGGAACCGTTTGACGCCACCCTCCAAACCGGGAACCAGGAATTCCACCGGGCGCCGCACCATCAGATGCAGTTCCAGATTTGTCGGAGAGTGCAGTTGGGCAAGGGCGGCAACGTCCGCAAAACTCCGGTTGGGCACCAGATCTCCATCGGCCAGGTCGATCTGCACCCATTGCACGAACGGCTCCACTAGCTTCAGCTTGGCGCCAATCGCGGCCAGGTCCGCTTCCAGTAAACCAGGGATTATCTCCACTGCAGCCCGGTCCAACCGCTCGATTTCCTCCACCCGGCGTTGGTG
>JAPLHX010000090.1 GCA_026389415.1 Coprothermobacterota bacterium
GATCGTTCCCTTCCATTCCCCGGTGGCTATGGGCGATGGAGTCAGTGGGGGCATTTCCGCCAACATCCGGCTCAGAAAAAGGGCGGTCTGGGCTCGAGTGGCCGGATCATTTGCGGCCAGGGCGAATTCGCTGCTGCCCACCGCGGTGCTGACCTGAGGATAGTCGGGGAACTGGAGCAACCCGTGTCGGGCCGCGGTGCCCACAGCCTGAAAGAACCAATCCGCAGTCACAATCGGGCGGTCCACGCCATTCTGCCGCAGCAGGATCGTCAGCCCCTCCGGCAGATCCTCCGGCGTCCAGCCTTGCGCCCGCACCAGCACGGTCAGGATTTCAGCCATGGTGATCGGGCTCTTGGGGCGAAAGGTGCCATCCGGGTAGCCCTTCATCAGATTGTTCACCACCGTGCCGGCGATGAAGGGCTGCGCCCACAGGTCATCCGGCGTGATGTCCGGGAAAGTGGAAGAAATCTCCGGGCGGGGCGGAAACCCCATCGCCAGTAGGATCATCTTAGCGAATTCAGCCCGGGTAACCGGTTTCTCCGGCCGGAACGAACCGTCGGGATAGCCCCCGATGATGGAACGGTCAGCCAGGTCCGCGATGGCGGCGACCGCCCAATAATCGGCGGACACATCGCTGAAGCCGGCCACATCAGAAATGTCCGCATTGACCCCCAGAGGGAATTGGAGAGCCACCAGCACCAGCAGCAGCAACAATACTTTTCGTAACATGTGTTTACCTCTTTCCCAATCCTAGTTTCAGCTTGCGAAACTCTCCCGCTTTGGGATTAGAGTATCTTCGGCCAGGAAGCGTTCAAAAGTGGGACACGCGCTACGCAGACCAGAATCGCCGAAAGATGCGGCAGATCGCCAAGGAGATCCAATGTTGCATTTTCCGCGTCTGGGGGCTGTTGGTTTCCTTGTGGATGTGGGAATAGCTGACCTTCCACAAGCCATCGGGTTCCTGATGATCCACCAGCCACCCCAAAGCGCGACGGACGTCGTCGTCTTCCGGAGACCATCCCATCCGGGAGAGAGAGTCCAGCGCGGAAACCAGATTCGTCCACCAGAAGGGATACTGGAAGCGGATCCAATGGTCGGGATGCTGGAACGAAGACCAGTTGTCCTTCCGAAGGAATTTCGATTTCAGCAACCTGGCTGCAGCAACAGTCTCGGCGGCCTTTCGGTAAGCGGGGTGCACGGCGAAGGCCCGGATCACCATCCCGGTGCCCGCGGCGGAAAATGGTTTCGACCGATCGAAGGCGCGCATCGTCGGCCGATTTCCGTCGGAGGTCAGGACACAGACGTCCTTCCAGGATAGATGGGGAAGGCCCATCAGCCCGGGACTGCCAATTACCCAGCCGCCGTCGTCTTGCCGCACGTCCAGTAACCAACGAAGCCCCCTTTCCACCCGCGGATCCTCGGGAGTGCCCGCCCGGATCAACAGGTACAGGATCGCTCCGGTGTAATAGGGGGCGTACTGGTTGGCCAGGATCCCCCGAATGTCTCCCTCCTCCGTTTGACAGGAGAACAGAAACTCCGCCCCCAGGGCGATGGCGGGATGCCCGCGGTGGAATTCGTATTGCTCAACTAGCACCCGGAACTGGCGCCAAGTCTCGATCAAAGTGTATTTCACGCCGGAAGCCGTGCCCTTATGGCTGCCCGATTTCCACGATCCATCCGCTTGCTGTTTCCGCAAGATTCGCTGCGCCTCCGGCAGGTCCCAGATAGTATCGATCGGCGGCACTGGTTCGTCCAGCAGGTCCCGTTCGGCAAAATAGCGAATCGCCGGATCGGGGGAACCCAGAAGGGGTTCCAGCGGGTCGGTTCGGAGCGGTCGGATCCAATTCTTCATCGCTTCCTTCAGTCTACAGCAGACCGAGCCCTCTTTCTCCGTGACCGGGAACCGGCCACGAACGGGAAGCAGCGATCAACACTTCGGATCCTTAGTGTACCCGATCGGCAAGATCTTGGGCGCTTTCCATTCCTGCCGCAGGATGCTCCACATCGCCGTATCGCGGTAGACGCCCCGACTGAAGAACGATTGCCGGATCGAGCCCTCTTTTTGGAAGCCCGCCTTTTCCAGCACCCGCTGGGAAGCCAGGTTGTCCGGGTGGGTCTCCGCCTGCACACGGACGATGCTCTTGTGCAGGAACAGATAGTCCACCATGATCTGCACCGCTTCACTGCCGTAGCCTTTTCCCCGCTCCTCCGGTTTCAGCAGGTAACCGATCTTGGTCCCGTCCAGCGTTTCGATCCAGTACCATTGTTCGTCCGGTCAAGACATGCTGCCGCAGGCTGTTTTTATGACTTAGAATAATGGGGCAAAACTATCTGCAAGGAGAGATCGGCCATGGCGCAACGAACGGTTGGACGGACCATACGGGGTATTCGAGCCCCAATGATTCACCGAGGAGACGACATCGTTAAAATCGTTGTAGAGAGCGTGCTACGGGCGGCGGAACAGGAAGGCTTTCGCTTAAATGATCAGGACATCATTGCCGTCACAGAGTCCGTCGTGGCGCGCTCGCAAGTAAATTACATCTGCGTGGACGATATCGCGGAGGAAGTCTCCCGCAAGCTGGGCGATCGGGTGGGCGTCGTGCACCCCATCCTCAGCCGCAACCGTTTCGCCCGCATCTTGAAAGGGATCGCGCGCAATCGGAAGGAAGTGCTGCTGCTGCTCAGCTACCCTAGCGATGAAGTGGGGAATCCGATCATGGATCTGGCGGAGCTGGAAAAATCCGACATCAACCCGCACAAGGACACCCTGACGGAGGAGGAGTATCGCCAGCGCTTTGGCCAATTCCATCATCCTTTCACCGGTGTGGATTATGTGGCCTTCTACAAGAGCATCATTGCGCAAGAGGGAGCCCAGCCTACTATCGTCTTCGCCAACGATGTGACGGTGATCCGGGACCTGGTCCCTGCCGTTCTGGTAGCGAACATCCACAGCAACGAACAGGTGAAGCGCAAAATCGCGGCCGCGGGAGAAACGAGCGCTAGTCCCCTCCCCGTTCTGGACCTCAGCGATCTCTGCAACGAACCACACCCCACCAGAGGGTACAACCCGACCTATGGCTTGTACGGCTCCAACATGGCCGATGAAGCGGAGACCCTGAAGCTGTTCCCCCGCCCCTGCAACGATCGAGGGGACCGCTACGTAGAATTGGTGCAGCAGGGAATCCAAGCCGCCACCGGAAAGCACGTAGAAGCGTTGATCTATGGCGACGGTTGCTTCAAAGACCCGGTGGCCGGCATCTGGGAGCTGGCCGACAAGGTGGTGGCACCGGATTATACCGATGGGCTGGTCGGCACCCCCAACGAATTGAAAATGAAGTTCCTGTTGGACAGCAAACACAAAGCGCACCGAGGGCCAGAGGCGGAGCGCGCCATCAAGGAAGAAATCCTGCAGAAGGAGCGGGATCTGAAGGGAAAGATGACCTCGGAAGGCACCACCCCCCGGCGGTTGAGCGACCTGGTCGGTAGCCTATGCGACCTGGTCAGCGGCAGTGGAGACCAGGGGACCCCGATTGTGCTGATCCAGGGTTACTTTGAAAACTACGCCTCCTAAACGGAAATAGCCGGCCACTCACCCCGCTGCCGGATCGATTTCCTGAAACGTCGGTCGGATTGAGCCTTCGATCCCCGTGCCCCCCATCTATCTCGTTTCGTTTAAAAG
>JAPLHX010000295.1 GCA_026389415.1 Coprothermobacterota bacterium
CTACAAGGTGACGCTGCAGGGGAAGGAGTACTCCCCCCAGCAGATCTCCGCCTTCATCCTGCAGAAAATGAAACGGGACGCGGAAGCCTACCTGGGCGAAAAGATTGAAAAGGCGGTGATCTCCGTACCCGCCTACTTCAACGACGCGCAGCGGCAAGCCACCAAGGACGCCGGCCAGATCGCCGGGCTGGAAGTGGTCCGCCTGATCAACGAACCGACGGCGGCCGCCTTCGCCTACGGGCTGAACAAGTCCGACCAGGAGCTGAGGATCATGGTCTATGACTTCGGCGGCGGCACCCTGGACGTCACGATCATGGACTTCGGCCAGGGCGTGTTCGAGGTGCGCTCCACGTCCGGCGATACCCAGTTGGGCGGGACGGACATGGACAACATCCTGATCGACTTCATCTGCGACGAATTCAAGAAAGACAACGGCATCGACCTGCGCAATGACCGATCGGTGATGCCGCGGATCCGGGAAGCGGCGGAAAAGGCCAAGATCGAACTGTCCACCTCCTACTCCACCGACATCAACCTGCCCTTCATCACGGCCGATGCCGGCGGACCCAAGCATTTGGTGATGAACCTGACCCGGGCCAAGCTGGAAACGCTGGTGAAGCCGATCGTGGAGCGTTGCCGCGCTTCCCTGGAGCGGGCCCTGTCCGACGCCAAGCTGACTCCGGCCGAAATCGACAAGATCATCTTGGTCGGCGGCCCCACCCGGATGCCGATGGTGCAGAAGTTCGTGGAGGAGTTCATGGCCAAGGAAGCCGAACGCGGTATCGACCCGATGGAGTGCGTGGCAATGGGTGCGGCCATCCAAGCCGGCGTGATCGGCGGCGAGATCAAGGACGTGGTGCTGGTGGATGTGACGCCACTTTCCCTGGGGATCGAAACCCTGGGCGGAGTCTTCACCAAGATGATCGACCGCAACACGTCGATCCCCACGCGCAAGATGCAGATCTTCACCACTGCCTCGGACAACCAGCCGGCGGTGGAAGTGCACGTATTGCAGGGCGAGCGGGCGATGTCAAAGGACAACGTTTCCCTCGGCCATTTCGTGCTGGACGGGATTCCGATGGTTCCCCGCGGCATTCCGCAGATCGAGGTCACCTACGAGATCGACGCCAACGGCATCATTCAGGTTTCGGCCAAGGACAAAGCCACCGACAAGGAACAGTCGATCACCATCACCGGCGGCACCCGCTTGGCCAAGGACGATATCGACAAGATGACCAAGGAGGCTGAGCGTTTTGCCGAGGACGACCGGCAGCATCAGAAGGAAGTGGAGCTGCGTAACCAGGCCGACTATCTGGTGTATACCGGCCGCAAGACCCTGAACGATTTCAAGGGCAAGGTGGACGCAGCCAAGGCCGAGGCCGCGGAAAAGTCGATCGCCGAGTTGGAGCAGATGCTGAAAGACAACAAGATGGACCAGGTGGAAGCGAAGATGCGCGAAGTTTCCGACGCGCTGGGCAAGGTGGGGGAAGAGGTCTATAAGCAAGCCAAAGCCGAACCGTCCGGCCAAACCGGCCCGGGTCCGCAGCAGCCACCGCCTTCGGGCGGGGAGACACCGCCGCCAACCGACGAGAAGACCGTGGAAGGCGATTACGAGGTGAAAAACTAGCACCGACGTGAAACGTGAGTCGGATAGCGTGAGACGTTGAAGACGGATTTCAGTTGCTGGAAATCAAACCTCTCAGGGGGCCATCGCCCCCTGAGAGTGGCTTTTTGTGTAAGAAACTCCTCCGACTGAATCGGAGCGACCGAATGCAGACGGTCTGAGATGCCTGCCAAAAAAGACTACTACGACATCCTGGGTGTGGAACGAGAGGCGCCGGCGGACGACGTCAAGAAAGCTTACCGCCAGATGGCGCGGCAATTCCATCCGGACCTGAACCCTGACCCTGGCGCTTCCAATCGGATGCGCGACATCAACGAGGCCTATGAAGTGCTCTCCGATCCGGACAAGCGAGCGCGCTACGACCAGTTCGGTACGGCCGAGGAAATCCCCAGCGGTTTCGGCGGATTTCAAGGCGGTTTCGGCGGCATCAACGACATCTTCGAGAGTTTCTTTGGCAGCGTTTTCGGCCAGCAAGCCGGCGCCAGGGAATATGGGCCGGTGCGCGGACAGGATTTGCGCGCACCGGTGCGCATCTCATTGAAGGAAGTGGCCCTGGGCGTGGAAAAGGAAATATCCGTGAACCGGGTAGAGCATTGCTCCACCTGTCAGGGCAACGGGGCGGAGCCCGGAACCACAGCCTCCACCTGTTCGCGCTGCAACGGTCGCGGTGTGATCCGTCAGGTCAATCAATCCCTATTCGGTCAATTCGTGCAAGAGATCAGTTGTCCCGAGTGCCGCGGCCAGGGATCGATCATCCGCACTCCCTGTTCGGTCTGCCGGGGAACCGGTTTGCAGCGGTCCACCCGCCAGATCTCGTTGGGCGGTCCTTCCGGTGATCTTTTCGTCAATATCCTAGTGGAAAATGATCCCCGCTACGAGCGCGCGGGAGCGGATCTGCTGACGACGGTGTGGGTGCCCTACCCTACCCTGGTTTTGGGTGGAACCGTGGAAGTGGAATCAGTGCTGGAAAAACACCCGTTACACATTCCCGCCGGCACGCCGGCCGATCATCGGATGACCATCCGCAGCGCGGGCCTCCCCTATCTGGGCCGATCCGCCAAGGGGGACTTGATCGTGCAGTTGAAAGTGGTGATCCCCAAGAAGGTCTCCGGCGAGATTCGTGCCTTGTTGGAGCAATTGCAGATTTCAGATGCGGGTGGCGGCATAGCAGCGACGAAAGGCAAAAAGGGTCGAAAGGGTCTGTTCGGCTAATATCGGATACAGTCTACGCTTACAGGTAGATTGCCGAAGAATCTGCTACGGACTAAGAATAGGAAGTGGGTACCAATCGGTCAGAATCGGCCAAAATCCACCAAAATAGGATTCCGGACTAATGGGAATCGCTGCCAGGATGGGATAGAAGTACAGGAAGAACACGATCGACAAGATCAGCAGGATTACTCCGGCAATGCGCCAGATTTTTCGGTTCCAGTACCGATCAAACCAGAACGCCAAGGAGAGGGCCATGAATGGAACCGCAGGCAGCATATAGTAGAGGAATCCTCTTCCCCCCAGAAACAACCATGGGAGCAAGGCTGCACAATAGCCAGACACCAGGAAAGCATCACGGAATTTCCCGAATTCTCTCCAGCGGAACAGTCGTTTTAGCAGCAACGCTATGATCGCTAACTGGCCAAACAACCAAACGATAGGGTTGCCAATTGCCAATTCAGCTTGAGTAGCACTTGTCCAATCGATTCTATAGAAAAGCCAAATTGACTTAGACATGCTCGGCCAGGTCCACCAGGGAACTGTGTCCGGAACATACACATCGGGAGCACCAGGCCTCCACTGGCAAGATAGCGAAGTTTGCCCAGGCGCTGGAAAAAGGGCGGGACTGCCAAGTAATACACCCCGATAAGTAAAACCGGAAATAGGCCGGACCATTTTGAAGCCACGGCAAAACCACAAGCAAGGATGGAAAAGAAAAAGTATTTCCGGTGTCGGTAACGGTGATAAAACAAGGCGGAGGCCCATGCCAGCAATGAAAAAAAAGTTACAAAAACATCAAGCATCGCCAATCGACCCAATGAAAAGGAGAGAAAATCAAAACCAAAAATTAAAGTAGCGATCGAGGCTCCGATCAGGCTGAAACCGAGAGCTTCTGCAATCAGAAAAACGAGTACAGTCGATAGGATTCCTAGAATATAAGGAATGATCCGCCAACCGAGAGAATTATCGCCGAAAATCGTGATGCCTACCGATAGGAGCAGTTTTGCCAGTGGTGGGTGCTCCCAGTTGATATGCTCCCAGTTGTTAGCATCTTCCTCCCCTACCGCATATAACTGGGCTGCCGCTATGTAATGAAACTCATCGAAAACAGGTGTGTCTGGCTGATCGAGCGCGATTCCTCGCCAGACAGAGATGATAAGGATCAGGATCAGCAATACAATGAGGCGTTGCTTTTTTTGTTTTTGATCCACAATAGTCTTCTATGCTTAACGGGCGGGGCTGGCCAGCCCCGCCCGTTAGGGCTTCATTACAAAATCCGCCTGGGGCTGAACAACCGCACGATCCAGAGAAATAGAAGTCCGAGCAGGGACGCGGCCAGCAAGGTGATCCAGTGGGTGGCCGGGAGTTTGGCCAATACGTTGAAGAGGTACCCGCCGAGCACCGCGCCCACCACGGCCACGATCGTGCCGGAACCGAGCCCGATCGCTTTCCTCATCGGAAAGACCGCGTAGGACAGCACCGCTCCGCCCAACCCACACAAAATCCACCACAACCAGCCCGGCATTTTGCCTCCCTAGAAGGTGGTTTGCCCGGTGAACTTGAAGGACTTCGTCTTCAGCGCGGGGACCATCGTGCCGCCCAAGAATCCGGCCTCCAGTTTCAGTTCATTGCCGATCAGCTCCACGCCCGCCAAGGTCTCCAGGATGCTGGCGGTGAAGCGTAGGTTGCGCAGAGGATAGACCACCTTGCCGTTCTCGATCTTGAATGTCCCGTCGCGGGTCATCCCGGTGATCATCGTCGTTTTGGGGTGGACCGGCCGCACGTACCAGAAGCGGGTGATCAGTACGCCGTCCTTCACGCTGCGAATCATCTCCTCCACTGTGGCCTGACCCGGCGCCATGAACACATTCAGTGGCAGCGCGCCATAGCCGTTGGGTTGGGGCAGGGCGTGGCCGGTGGATTCCTTGCCTTCTTTAAACGCGGCGAGGGAGTCGTAAACTACACCCTGCACCACGCCTTTGTTGAAGAAGATCACCTTTTGTTTGGGTTGGCCCTCAAAGTCGAAGGGCATGGCGTATCCGCGGGGATCTAAGCCGTCGTCCCAGATGGTGATTTGATCCATCGCGGCCTGCTTGCCCTGGAAGTCGTTGACGAAGGAGCGCTGCTCCTGCACGCTTTGGGCGCCCAATCCCATGTAGCCCAGGTAGTCCAGCATCTCGGCCACGGCGTAGGGCAGGAAAACGGTTTCCATTTCCTTGGGTTCGATGGCGCGGGGGTCGCGCGCATCCAGTGTCCGTTTCAGTGCTTCTTCAGCGATCTCTT
>JAPLHX010000096.1 GCA_026389415.1 Coprothermobacterota bacterium
GATTTACGGAATTGGCCTTCAACTGCTGGACCGATCCTCAATCCTTGGGTAATCCGGTCCTGCAGGACAAGCGGGTCCGCCAAGCGGTGGAATGGGCTATCGACAAGCAACAAATCGTGGACCTAGCCATGGAAGGACAGGGCACGCCCGGTACGACTCTGATTCCCCCGGCCACCCCTTTCTGGCACTACCAGCCCACGCCAGAGGAACTGCGAACCTACAACCCCGCTCGGGCCAATGCCCTACTGGACGCTGCCGGTTGCCTAGACATCAACGCGGACAAAATGCGCGAAGACCCCCAAGGCGAGCCCCTGGTGCTGCGCTTCCTCCTCCGTTCGGACAACACACAGGAGGTGAAAGCGGGCCAAATGATCAAGGCGTTCCTGCGGACGGTGGGGTTGGACACCGAGCTGGAAACCGTGGACGACGGTACATTGAATGACCGGATCTTCAACAACGCGGACTTCGACATGTTCATCTGGGGTTGGGCCGGCGATGTGGATCCCAGCACAATGCTCAACGTGTTGACCGGCGCCCAGATCGGCGGCACCAACGACTGTTACTACAGCAACCCGGCGTACGATGCCATCGTATCAACACAAGCGACCCTGCTGGATCCCAGCACCCGCCAGGATGCGGTTTGGGAAGCGCAAAAAATCATTTACAAAGACATCCCCTATCTGATTCTCAGCTATGACACGACCGTTCAGGCTGTCCGCCAGGACTTGGTGGAGGGGATCCAACCGGTGGTTCGCACCGGTCCCCTGTTCTATGCCAACACGGCGGAAAATTACCTCAGCGCGGCTCCCTTCGGCACCACCCCCGCCTCCCCCACCCCTACGGTCAGCCCCAGTGCACACTCTTTCCCGGATCTGGTGGGCCATTGGTCTGCTACCGCTGTGACAAAACTGGTGGATCGGGGTTTCGTCACCGGTTACCAGGATGGTTCGTTCCGACCGGACGCGGCGATCACGCGGGCCGAGTTGGTCACGATCCTGGTGCGGATGAAGAAACTGACCGTGCCGACCGCGACCGCCACCGGTTTTACCGACATCAACGGCCATTGGGCAGCGGATGCGATCCGGGCGGCGGTAGCCGCAGGCATCGTCACGGGGTACCCTGACGGCTCCTTCCAACCGGACCGGGAAGTGACCCGGGCCGAAGAAGCAGCGATGCTGGTGCGGATCAAGAAGCTGGCCGAAGTCCGGCCATCCGCCCCCTCGTTCACCGATGTAGCGACCGGTTACTGGGGGTTTGGTTTCATCGAACAAGCCAAGGCGCAGGGCCTAATCACTGGCTACCCCGACGGCTCCTTCCGTCCCGACCAGACCAGCACCCGGGGGGAAGCCTGTACCATGATCAGCCGGTTGCCCGGCCTGTAAGGACTAGCGGAACGCCATTGCCACAAGAAGGAACCACGCGCCGGTGAAAGGAGGCTTTTGCCCTTGAACCGGCGCGTGTTCTTCCGCAAGCTGTTTCAGGCTCTGCTCACCATCTTCATCATCCTGGTGATCAACTATTTCCTGTTCCGCGTGATGCCGGGCGATCCCGCAGCGATGCTGGTGCGCAACCCGCGCATGTCACCGGAGGCCGTGCAGAAGGTCTCCGAGATGTTCGGCCTGGGCAAGCCCTGGTACGAGCAATTCGGCATTTATCTGGCCAACCTGGCGCAAGGAAACCTGGGGACTTCTTTCATCTACAAAGCGCCGGTGACCGGGATCATCATGGAGCGCTTGCTGGCCACCCTGCTGCTGACGGTGGTGGCGGAGGTGTTGGCGATCCTTGGCGGGGTCCTGCTGGGGATCGTAGCCGCCTGGAAACGGGGAAAGAAGGTGGACGTGGCTGCCCTGGGCTTCGCCCTGGTGACCTATGCCATGCCCACGTTCTGGCTGGGGATCCTGATGGTGGTCTTCTTTGCGGTTACTCTGCGGTGGTTCCCCACTTCCGGCATGATGACCCCCAGCCTCTCCCTGGCCGGTTTCTGGCAGCAGGTGCCGGACGTGCTTTGGCACATGGTGCTGCCCAGCGTGACGCTGGCCTTGGTGCTGATGGGGGAATATGCCCTGATCATGCGCAACTCCCTGGTGGACGTGCTGACGGAAGACTACATCACCACTGCCCGGGCCAAGGGTGCACCGGAACGGCGCGTGTTGCGCAGTCATGCCCTGCCCAACGCCATGATCCCGATGGTGACAATCATCGCCATGAACCTCAGCTTCACCATCACCGGCGCTCTTCAGGTGGAAACCGTGTTTTCTTGGCCTGGCCTGGGAC
>JAPLHX010000246.1:0-5525 GCA_026389415.1 Coprothermobacterota bacterium
TGACTCCGTGTGCCTCTGCCGCTTCCGCCAGGATCCGCGTGCCCAGGATGTTAGTCTTGACCGCCTCCGATGGGTAATGCTCCATGAAGGGCACGTGCTTGTGCGCCGCCGCGTGAAAGATCACCGCCGGCCGGTACTGTCGTAGAACCTCCGCGATCCGCTCCCGCTCACGAACGTCCGCCACCACCGCGGCAATCGCTACATCAGGTACATTGGATCGCAGCTCCAGCTCGATCTCGAACAGGCTGTTTTCCCCGTGGCCCAACAGGATCAGCAGTTCGGGATGGAACTGGGCCACCTCCCTCGCCAGGGCAGAGCCGATCGATCCTCCCGCCCCGGTGATCAGCACGCGTTGGCCGGAGAGGTACTCCGCCACCTGCTGCTGGTCCAGCACCACCTGCCGCCGGCCGATCAAGTCTTCCAGATTGGGCAGCCGCAGTTGGGTCAGTTTCAGGTTCCGGGTCTCAAACATCTCCGGCAGCGAGGGTAGCGTCTGCACGGGTACCTTGGCCTGGTAGGCGATCTGCAACAAACGATCCATAGTCTCGGCGTTGGCGGAGGGAATCGCGATCACCACCTGCTCGATCTTCTTCTCCCGTACCAGCCGCAGCAGGTCCTCGGCCTTACCCAGCACCGACAATCCTTCAAAGGAAAACCCCTTCTTGCGGGGATCGTCGTCTAAAAAACCCACCGGCAGAATCTGGCTTTGCGGATACGTGCGCACCACGTGCGCCAGGTGTTGACCGGCATCCCCTGCCCCCACGAACAAGGTGCGTTTGGCATTGCTGGAATGCGGTATTCTCTGCTGTCTTCGTTCTTCAATGAACCGCAGAATGAGACGCCAACTGCTGACCAGCACTGGAATCAGCAAGCCGGCCAACAGCACGATACTGCGCGGTGCACTCAAGTACAGCGGCCAAAGAAAGGCTACCGTGCCTAATAGTAGCGTAGATAGCAGGTCCGCTTTGAGGATCGCTTCCAGCTCTCGCAGACTGGCATGGTGGGGAGAGAAGCGGTACAGGCCAAACCACCAGAACGCCAGTAGGCAGATTACCGTGTTTGGTGCAGCCAGCATGCCGAAGATGACACCGTATCCGGGCAGCAATTGCCCCTGGAATCGAAACAGAACCGCCAGCAGGATTGCCACATTGATGGCCACTAGATCCATCAGCACCGCAAGTAACCGTTCCAGCACAATCCCTCCTTACAGAGCCACCGAGATTCTTCCTATCATAAGGAAAGACAAAGCCGACCGTCCACCGTTCGACTTTTTTGATTTCGGAGTTACAATAGCAAAGGACTTAGCTGTTGGTAATTCCCTTCCTGGTACGCAGGAACCAGAACCAATCTGGAGGGAACCTGTGCACCATTCGAGAGAACCACATTTTTTCGGAATTTCAATGCCATACTAGATTCCCAAATAGTCAGGGGAGCTTTACAAAATGGACCTATACCCAAACCTACCGGTTTTGAAAATATAGAAACCATATCCGAAGGGAAACTACCTGCTGTGTTTCCCGGGGTAGGCTCAGCACTTGTAAGGACTTTACTGGTAAAGGACGGGAAGGTTGCAGAGGGTATGTTTGTTGAGAGCGGTACGCTCGATGGTTCTAAACACGGATCCGCCTTTATGGCTACAGGAGTAACTGCCCCTAAAAATGAATTCCAAACGCCACTTGAAATCTTATTGAAAGCTGTTGGAAGTGTAGCCCTGGAACAGTCTTATACAGACAACGGGCTTCTAACACTAGCGGAGAATGGCCAAACGCTCAGGACTGTCATCAAGACTTTGGATGAAACTTCCGATACCATAACAAAGGGATGGAAAGGCCGGGGTAAGACTGGGGATATCATGATAGTGCAAAGAAGTGACTAGATACTGGGCATGGAACGGGTGCAAAACCCGGATACCGGGGAGGCGTATGAGGTCCCCAATGGTTATTATGAACAATATAATTTGAATCGGAATAGTTTCACAACGGGCAACCTGCAACAAAATCCGGATGATGCTTTTGAGCTTTGGGCTACTCCTCCTCTAAATGGGAATAGAATATATTGATGATGAAAACTGTCCGATAATCATCTTCTATCAGCAAGACTGAACCATATGAAGATAACATGGCCACAGACGTTCTGACGACGTCCCATGGGAAGCAGCTAGACAAAATGCCTTCCACGAAACACGACGAACCTACTCTCAGCATTCTTCGACGGCCTCGATGTTTTTTGATAGTTCTTGGTAGTTTTCTGTTAATTTCCGCTTCGCGTTTCTCGTTTGTATGTCGCGATCGTCCAGCGTAGGGATAATCGGTGTTCTAAATGCTTACAGTCTCCTGAAGATCTTCGGCAGAACGGACAGTGTTGGGGATCAGATGGGTCTCCGGGTGCTGTATTTAGCTGATTTCGCCCTCAGGATCAGCGCCGGCGGCGTTAAAACAGCGGAGGCTTGCGCACGTATCCGCGGAAAAGCGGTCCCCAGCACGCCACGCATTCGTGCCCGGCGGAAAGATTGTTGAGGACGACATGCTCTTTCTCCGCCTATGTCTATACTTTACAGAGGTATGGGAGCTACCGTACCCGACCTTACCCCTGATGAGAACCACGGATCTATTTTAGATCAATGGTTTGCACATACCAACTATCGTCCGTAGTCGTCGGTGAAGCGGACGATGTCGTCCTCGCCTAGGTACTCCCCGTTCTGCACCTCGATCAGGCGCACGGGGATCTTGCCCACGTTCTCCAGCCGGTGGTGGGCGTTGGCAGGGATGAAAATGCTTTGGTTGGCTTGGACGATGTCCTCTTTCCCGTCGATTGTGACTTTGGCTGTGCCTTGCAGCAGGATCCAGTGCTCGCTGCGGTGGCGGTGCAACTGCTCGGACAGTCGCTTGCCGGGGGTGACTTCGATGTGTTTCACCTGGTAGGTACTACCCTTCTCCAGTTCCAGGAAGGATCCCCAGGGGCGGTGGGAATAGCGGTGGGAGACGCTTTCCTGCGCACCGGTTTCCTTCAGCCGAGCGACGACTTTGCTCACGTCCTGCGCCCTTTCCTTGGAACAGACCAGGGTGGCGTCGGGAGTATCGATCACCATCAAGTCTTCCAGACCGATCGCCGCAATCAAGCGGGAGTCGGAATACAACAGGCTGTTTTGGCAACCCTCTTGCAGGATATGACCCACGGCCACGTTGCCCTGGGCATCTTTGGGGTGAAATTCGGCCAGAGCCGGCAGGCTGCCCACGTCCTTCCAGGGCATAGACAGGGGGATCAGGGCGACGCGGTCGCTTCTCTCCATGATGCCGTAGTCCAGGCTGATGGCGGGGGCACGGCAAAACTCCTGTTGGGCGAAACGCTCATAATCCTCGGAGGAATAGGTGGCCAGTTTACCCAGGGCTTGGTGCAGTTCGGGCAGGTAGCGCTCAACCTCTTCCAATAGAACGCGGGCGGAAAAAACGAACATGCCGCTGTTCCAGAGATGGCGGGGATCCTGAATCAACTCCTTGGCTTTCTCCAAGTCGGGTTTTTCGATGAAGCGGGCGGCGCGGAACACGCCGGGATGCTGCGACAGAGGCTCGCCCTGCTGCAGATAGCCGAAACCGGTTTCCGGGCGGTCCGGTTGCAGGCCGAAGGTTACCAGGTACCCGTCGTGGGCCGCTTCCGTTGCTTTCTCCAGTGCGTCCAGCAGCGGTTGGTCGTCGGTGATGTAGTGGTCGGAGGGGAAGACGCCCAGGATCGCCTCCGGATCCTTCCCCATGATGATCCATGCGGCCAGGGCGATGGCAGGTGCGGTATTTCGAGCCGCGGGTTCCAGGATGTATTGCACGTTCTTGCAAGGAGGAAATTCGGTGAGCAGATGGTTGCGGATTTCTTCGAACAGGCGCTCGCCGGTAACGATGAAGATGTGGTCTTCCGGGATTCGCTTGGTCAAACGGGTGATGGTCTGGCGAATCAGGCTGTCGGTGCCAAACAGGTGCAGGATCTGCTTGGGAGATAACTCGCGGGAAAGGGGCCACAGGCGGGTGCCTGCCCCTCCGCTAAGGATGACGCCATAGACATGATCCAGCCTTTGCGACATGATGGTTCTCCTCCCGTTTGCGTCTTTCTGGGTCCTATCTTAGAAGTTTGGAAGCAATCTGCATAGGTTTGGGGTGACAGTCAATCCGCGAATTGCTGTCAAGAAGGCGACTGAATCCTGCGGAAACTGTTTTTTATTTATTCTATACATTATTTGCCTTTTTTCTTAAGATATCACTATCTTGTTTGTGCAAGAGAATTTAATTGGAAGGAAAATCAAATGGAAGAGCCAGTCTTTAGTGATACACCAGCCCTGGAACCACAGCAGCTTGCTCCCGACACGCCAACGGCAGAACAAAAACCGCCGGCAAAGCGAGGACGGCCAAAGGGAAGCGGCAAGGCAGCTAAGGCGCACGCAGTACGCAAACCTCGTGCAACGAAGGAAATGGTAGAGAAAACAACAGTTCGGCACCGAGGGCGCAAGAAATCCACTACAAACCAACCAAAATCATTTTCTCGCGAGGATCGCACTCAACGAAAAATGGAGCGCGCAATTGTGAAAGATTTGGCACCCGTAGGGGCCATGGAGAAGGCGTTGGCGGAAATGATCGCAGCGTCGATGTCGCGCTTGCAGAAAATCAAACACGCAGAATATGATGCTGCCCAGATGCAGATCATGGCCGTATACGAAGCGCAGATTGAAAGCAGTTTTTATCGAGCAATGGAAGAACTCAGCAAACTGCAAGGGGTGAGAAAACAAAGATAGTTGCGAGTTGCGAATTACGAGTGACGAGTTTCGAGTGACGAGTTTAAAGCAAAGGAAAAGGTAGAAGAGGAAGTTACGAGGCAAGATAGTGTCGAGTTGCGAGTGACGAGTGTCGAATTACGGGTAAAAGCCAAAGAAAACAAGAATAGTTGCGAGTGACGAGTTGCAAGACAAGACAGTGTCGAGTTGCGAGTTTCGAGTTGAAATCAAAAGCAAAATGGGTGGGGTCGTGCTGAGGGCACCACTCTATATCAGCAGCTTACTCAAAGACGTGCAGCGCTTCTTGTTGCAACACCGTGAAGACCTCTCGGAACGGCTGTCTGTTCAGAGGAAGAATGGTGGCCGTTAGGCGTAGTCCACTCGGAAAGGCAATAAATACCTTTGGGAGGTTAGTATGCCGAAAATTAGTGAGGAAATTCTATTGGATTGCACGAAAGAAACAGCCTTTAGTGAAATTGTGACTGTGGATTTTATGAAAAGTATTGATCCTAATTTTGGCTTAAATACGGAGATTATTTTCCAAAATGAACGATTGCTTCGTTCTCTATCGAAGGTAGAAAGAATCGGTGATGTTGAGATTGAAAAAATCATTATCCCAGAGAGTTTTACAATAGTAACTCAGAGAAGACCACCACTGGCCCCTTTTATATATCAGCTGTCTATTCAAATACTCTCTGAGCATAAGGACGGCTCATTATTGAAATGGCTAAATGAGTTTGAACTTGATGAAGATAATAAACCTAAAGAAGAA
>JAPLHX010000246.1:5542-6723 GCA_026389415.1 Coprothermobacterota bacterium
TGATTCTGTCATATGTAAAAAGAAATGATATCCTCAATCTTCAAAAAACTCGGCAGTACATGAGTAATAGAAATCCATGAAATATCTTAAGAAATCATTGCGCAATACACTTATAAAGCTATTGTTTAACGCGATCGATGGGGGATAGTGACGAGCAATAGACAGTGTCGAGTTTCGAGTTGAAAGCATGGTAAAAAGCAGTTTGCATCTTGGCGGATCTGAAGCATTCCTTGGTTGCGGCATTGCAAAAAAGCTTTTCATCTGGGTCAATCTACAGGAAAATATCCGAAATCAGTTATGCTGATGTTCGTGGGAGGGTCATTGCTGTGATTGATCTGCATAGTCATGTTCTACCGGGACTGGACGACGGCTGCCGCACGCTGGCAGAGGCCGTCCAGTTTGTCCGAGCGGCTGCAGCGGAGGGCATCACCACCTTGGCCTGTACGCCTCATGTCACCGAAGAAAACTGTCCGTTCCCCGAGGTGTTGACCAGGACCAAGGAGCAGCTCCAAGTAGCCTGCCAAGCGGCAAAACTGCCCGATGTGGAATTGCTGCAAGGTGCAGAAATGATGATCGACCCTACTCTGGCCGATTTCCTCACCCGTCGGCTGGATCTGACCTATGGAGGTAAGGGCCGATACTGCTTGGTGGAGTTGCCGCTGGTGGATTATCCGCTGTACGTGGAGCGAGCCTTGTTTGATCTGTTGGTAGCCGGTTTCCAACCGATATTGGCTCACCCGGAACGCAACGCCCGACTGCAAAAGGAACGACATTTGCTGGAGAGCATCGTGAATCAGGGCGTGCTAGTGCAGATCAATGCCGGTAGCGTGCTGGGCCATTACGGCAGCCTGGTTCGCCAGACAGCGCTGTATTTTCTTCAAAGCGGTTGTGTGCAGGCTATTGCAAGCGGCTGTGCGCACGCCATCGCCTCGGACGGGCACAACCTGCAAAACCGACCGCCCGGCCTGAAACAAGCGATGGACAAGATCGGCTGGAAAAAGCCCACACCGGGAATCCCGGATAGCTTCCCGTAGGCAGTTTCGAGTTTCGAGTGACGAACTAAAGACAAGATCCTTCGCTGCGCTCGAGGATGACAAAATAGGAACAGTTGCGAGTGGCGAGTTTCGAGTGACGAGTGTCGAGTGGCGAGTTTCGAGTGACGAATTACGAGATAAGAGTAA
>JAPLHX010000250.1 GCA_026389415.1 Coprothermobacterota bacterium
AACCCGCTCTTGGGGATTGACGAACCAGTACGCAATCTCACCGAGCTTTCCTTGTGGCTCCACCTCCAGCCCGGTTTCCTCCTGCACCTCCCGCAAGGCAGCCGACTCCGACTTCTCCCTACGCTCGTCGCTCCCTTGGGCAGCGTCCACACGTCACGGACGCGAATCAGGGCCACCTGCATTTCCAGGGCCCCCGGCCAAGGATTTGAGATTTGAGATCTCAGATTTGAGATGATTAGCCTCCGGCCGAGAAGGCCCACCTAATCGGGTACTTGGCGGAAGAAGCGGACATCCTCTCTCGGCAAGGTGTTTGTCAACCCCAACAAGCGGGCGTAGACGTGCGTTTGGCAGAGGCTTTCCCCCGTTTCGAGAAAATCGAATGCCTCGGACAGGGTCCGCCCTACGCTGAGCGCACCGTGGTTGAGCAGGATGCCAAACTTAGCGTGAGCTAGAGCGCAAGCGACGGCGTCTGCCAACTTCTGCGTGCCGGGACGGGCGTAGGGGATCCAGGTCACAGCTCCCAACACGATCTCCATCTCCGGCAGGATCGGTGGAAGCTCGATCGGGCTGGTGGCCACCAGGGTGGCAAAGGGAGGATGGGCATGCACGATCGCCCCGACGCTCGGCTTGGCGCGATACACTGCATAGTGCATTTTGGCCTCGCTGGAGGGGCGGCCAGGGGAGAGAGGATGACCTTCCAGATCCACTTTCACGATCTGCTCCGGCAGCAGTCGGTGTTTGGGTACGGCGGCCGGTGTCACCCAAATCAGGTCGCCTACCCGCACCGAAAGGTTGCCGGCATAACCGCAGTTCAGCCGGCGCTCGTAAAGGCTTCGGGCTATCTCCACGATCTCCCGTCGAATTTGGTTTTCGTCCATGATACCCTCCGCTTCCAGCATAGCAAACAGCCCGTCGAGACGAAAGAATGCTAGAATAGCGACATGACCCGGTTGATCTTCTATGGCGGTGCGGGCGAGGTTGGTGGAAACAAGATCTATCTGGAAGATCAGAGTACCCGGATCTTCCTGGATTTTGGCAAGAGTTTCTCGCAACGCTCTCATTTTTTCGACGACCCTTTTTTGGTTCCACGGGAATTGGAAGACCTGCTGGAACTGGGGCTGATCGATCCCTTGGACGAGGTTTACAAGATCCGAGCCTTGCATGGGAATACCCGGCCCGTGGATGGCATTCTCCTCTCCCATGTGCACGCCGACCATGCCGACCATATTTCGCTGATTCATCCGGTGATCCCGGTGTACCTAGGTCAGGTGGCGAAGTTGATCTTAGACAGCTTTGCCACCACCCGCTACCGTCAAATGGACAACGACACCAGCGAGTTGCGATTCCGCACCTTCCGTACGGGTGATCGTTTCAAAATCGGCTCAATCGGCGTGGAGCCGATTCACGTTGACCATTCCATCCCCGGTGCCTACGGTTTCATCTTGCACACCACCGCAGGTCCGATCGTCTACACGGGAGATTTTCGCCTGCACGGTCCCAAGCGCCAAATGTCGCTGGAATTCGTAGCTCGGGCAAAGGAAGTGCAGCCGGTCGCCATGATCTGTGAGGGGACGAATGCGTTTTCTCCACCCAATCTGAACGAGGAGGAAATCCAAAGAAAGCTGGAAGAGCTGATTGCGGTAAGTCCGGGGCTGGTGATAGTTTCCTTCCTCTTTAAGGACATCGACCGTTACCGCTCGATCTTCCAGGCTGCCAAGACCCAGCGACGGAAGTTGGTGATTTCCTTAAAACATGCCCATTTCCTGCGCGCGTTACGCCGCGATTCCAGGCTGGACTTGCCCCCCTTGGACGATCCCGATCTGCGGGTGCTCGTGCGGCGCCGTGGATGCTTCTACGATTGGGAAGTAGAGCTGCGCGATGCGTGGGAGAAAACCGGGCGGACGGTGACCGCGGAAGGGATTGCCGAGCGGCAACCGGAATTCCTGCTCACCCTGAGCAGCTTTGAGTTGCCCGAATTGGTCCGAATTAAGCCGATGCCGGGCAGTATTTTTGTAATGTCGATGACTGAACCCACCAACGAGGAGGCCGAGTTGGACTACGACCGGCTAACGCATTGGTTGACGCATTTCGGCCTGCCGCTCTATTCATTGCATGCTTCCGGTCACATCCTGCCCCACGATCTGCGTTGGGTGGTACAAGAAGTGCAGCCCAAGGAGTTGTTCCTGATTCATTCCGAAGCACCGGCGCTGTTGGCCCGCTATTTAAGCGACGTGGCCTCTGTCATCCGGATTCCCCAGCGGGGGGAGGAAGCGGTCCTGGTCGGCGCCTGACTTGACACAGAATGTTCGACTGGACAGACTATTATCGGATCGGATTTCATCCCAACCCTGCGAGGTGAACGAGCCACCAATGAAGCGAATCCTTCAGATAAACGGGCGAAATTACGCCCTGGATTTACCGGCAAAAACCACATTACTGGCTGCCATTCGCGACTACATCGGTCTTGTCGGCACCAAAGAAGGCTGTGGTACCGGTGAATGTGGCGCTTGCACCGTTTTAATGGATCAACAGCCGGTCAATGCTTGCTTGATGCTGGCTGCTCAAGCCGAGGGAAAAGACATTCTCACGATCGAAGGGCTTTCCCAGGATGGAAACCTGGACCCGATCCAGCAGGCGTTCATCGATACCGGCGCCGTACAGTGCGGCTACTGCATCCCCGGAATGATCATGACAGGCAAAGGGCTTCTTTTGACCAACCCGCACCCTTCCATCGCACAGATTAAAGAAGCCATTGCCGGCAATCTCTGCCGTTGCACCGGCTATTACCAAATCGTGGCGGCGATTGCCAAGGCCAGCCAAGCCAGATGAAATTTGCCTCGCTGATCCTGGCCGCAGGAAAGTCCGAGCGAATGGGTACGCTAAAGCTACTCCTGCCATGGCGGGGGCGAACGATCCTGGCCGAAGTCGTGTCCCAGGTGTTGGAAAGCGGTGTCAGCCAAGCCTTGGTGGTGCTGGGGTATGCCGCAGCAGAACAGCAAGTCGCTCTGGCCGACATCATAGACGATCGTCTGCAAGTGGTGCTCAATCCCCAATACGAGCTAGGGATGTTGTCCTCGGTACAAGCGGGGCTTCGCCTGCTGTCGCCGGCGGCGGAAGCCATTCTTTTAAGCTTGGGAGACCAACCTCGACTGCCGGCAATGGTGTATCGTCGGGTGATGGAGCGCTATATCGATTCGGGCCAAGGCATCCTGATTCCCAGCTATCTTGGAAAGCGCGGCCATCCGATCGTAATTCACGCTCGTTTCGTGCCTTATTTGTTGAACCTGGATCCCGTCACGGAAAGCCTGCACAGCCTGACCTCTGCCTACAGAGAGCAAATCATGGACCTGCCCTTGGACGAACCAGCGGTTCTGCAGGACGTGGATCGGCCGGAGGACTACCAGCACCTCTTGCAAGAGGAGCAGGCATGAAGGATTTCCAACTGTTTTCTCCCACCGAATTGGAAGAGGCTCTGGATTTGTTGACCCGCCATTGCGGGCAGATGCGGATACTGGCCGGAGGAACCGACTTGCTGATCCGGATGCGCGACGGCCAAGTCCAGCCGGAAACCGTGCTTGATCTCACTCGAATCTCCGCCTTGCACTTTCTCAGACAAGACAGCAATGCGATTGAGATCGGGCCTCTAATTACCCATACGGAGGTGCTCTGTTCCCCGCTGTTGAACCAAGAAACGCCGCTCCTGGTTCAGGCGTGCCGTACGATTGGCGGCTGGCAAATTCGAAACCGGGGCACGATCGGGGGCAACTTGTGCAACGCTTCGCCAGCGGGAGATGCGGTACCCCCTCTCTATGTCTTGGCGGCGGAATGCACCTTAGCAAGCCGGCGTGGCCGGCGCGTTCTGCCGATTCAAGCATTTTTCCATGGCCCCGGCCAAACTGTCTTGGCTCCGGACGAGCTGCTGGTGGGAATCCAATTTCCCTCACCCCAACCCACACCGCTCCAGTTTTTCGAAAAGATTGGCCAGCGGAAAGCATTGGCTATCTCCAAAGTGAACATGGCCTTTCTGGGTTGGACAGACCAGGAAGGCCGCTTCCAGAAAGTGCGCATTGCTTTGGGAGCGGTAGCTCCCACCGTGGTCCGGGCGGTCCGGACCGAGGACTATCTCGTCGGAAAGAGACCCACCGCCGACGTGATCCAAGCGGCGTCGGACATGATTGAAACGGAAGTCCAACCCATTGGGGACATCCGTTCCACCGAACAGTATCGCCGGGAAGTATCCGGGGAATTGCTGCGGTTAGGCTTGGCCAAATGCCAAAAGGAGGAGCACGGATGAAGATAGAACGGACCACGCCAAAAACACTGACGCTTAATCAACGGCGGCAGAGCTTTGCCGAAGTTGTCATCAATCTCACCCCTGCGGAGGCCCAATTTGAAGCCTACCGCTGCTTCTATTGCTGGGATGCGCCGTGTCAGAAAGGTTGCCCGGCGGAAGTGGAGATCCCCCAGTTTATCTGGAGCATCCGCTCCGGGAACGTGGCCGGCGCAGCGGACCGCATCTACCGTGCCAATCCCCTGGGTTCGATCTGCGGCCGAGTCTGCCCCACTGAGAGCCTCTGCGAGAAAGCCTGCACCTCCAAACAGGTCAACATTCCGATTGCCATCGGCCACCTGCAGCGCTACGCCTGCGACCAGCGCTTGGCGGGGGGCGGACCACTCTTTTCCTATCCGCCGGTTTCGGGGGGAAGGGTAGCGATCATCGGTGCCGGACCTGCAGGCCTGGCCTGTGCTCATTTCCTGCGCCTGGCCGGGCATCAGGTTGCCCTATTTGAACCGGAAGAAAAACTTGGAGGCCTGCTGGCCTGGGGTATTCCGGCCTATCGCTTGGCGCCGGAAACCACCCAGGCGGAAGTGAATGCGATTGCCGGCAGCATCGAATGGCACCAAGAGACAGTCGATGCAGCACGGGCACAAGTGGTTCTGCAGGAATTCGATGCGGTGTTCCTCGGTATCGGCAAAGGAGTACCCGCCCGACTTCAGATTCCCGGTTCCGACTTGGCTGGTGTTCGGTCCGCGGTTCAGTTCTTGCGCGATGTCGCGGCCGGCCGTGGCGGATTCCATGATCTGGCCGGCAAAGAGGTGGGCACGATCGGTGGAGGAGCGACGGCCATGGATGCTGCCCGCTGCGCCCTACGTCTGGGTGCCGGCAGAGCAACCGTCTTCTATCGCCGCACGCAGGAAGAGATGCCCGCGTTTGCCTCGGAATACGATGCCGCTTTGGATGAAGGCGTGGAATTTGTCTGGCTGGCGGCTCCGAAAGCGATCGAAGCCGGTGAGAGCCGGCTATCGGTTCAGTTTGAGCGGATGGAACTGGGTCAGCCGGACCAGAGCGGTCGTCGCTCGCCTGTCCCGACGGGTTCCCGTTTTACCTTCAAACTGGACGTGTTGTTGGAGGCCCTGCCCAGCGAACCCGATCCCACTCTGATGCTTCTGTTGGACAAAAACCCCAAGGTATTTACCGGTGGAGACTTGGCGGGAGGCGGGACTGTAGTCCAAGCCGTGGCAGATGGCAAGGAAGCGGCGCGCAAGATCAACGAGTGGCTCACCCAAGGAGGTGCCCGATGAAACCCGATCTCAGTTTGGAGTTCTGCGGTGTCCGTTTCCCCAATCCCTTCGTTTTGGCGGCGGCTCCCACTACCGACGATGCAGAAATGGTGGCGCGCGGCCTGGAAGCCGGCTGGGCCGGTGCCGTACTGAAAACCACCTCCGTGGAGTCAGAGACGGTGGAGCTGGTCTATCCACAAATGGGTGGGATCGAATGGAACGGGCAGAAGCTGCACGGGATGATCAACATCGACCTAATCTCCAAACGGCACATCGATCAGGTCGAAAAGGATGTGGCCGCACTGAAA
>JAPLHX010000050.1 GCA_026389415.1 Coprothermobacterota bacterium
ATGAATACGTTGAGGAATGGTGAATCGATGATGGATGTGTTGGTGGGCAACAAACCCTGACATTCAAACATCTCGAAAGTGTCGAGTTGCGAGTTTCGAGTTTCGAATTACGAGCTAACAACAGAGCAAACAGACAAAGGCAGTGGCGAGTTGCGAACTAAAGGCAAGATCCTTCGCTGCGCTCAGGATGACAAAAAGGGGGCCTCAGGATGACGAAATGAAGGCAGTGACGAGTGACGAATCGAGACAGTGGCGAGTTTCGAGTTTCGAATTATGAGATAAGAGCAAAAGCATGCGTTGATGGGTGGGTTACCCTGATTTCAAATCCTCTGGGGCGATCCGAACGTTGCTGTTGGATTGGATCGCGGCCACCACTTTGGCCAAATCGGTGATCGCTCCGGCTAACTTCTCCAGCTTCGCTTCCATCCGGAACAGCAGGTAGGCGGTGATCACGATCGGAAAGCCGAAGTTGGCGATGGCCTTTAGGAAGTCTTCCATGGCGTTTCTCCTTTCACAGCCAGCAGGCGGTAGAGGGCGGCGGCACACTCCAGGAGGGTGATCGGCTGGTCCGGGCGGAAGGTCCCGTCGGGGTAGCCGGCGAAGATCCCCCGCTCCAGCAACGCGGCCAGGATCCGAGTGGCCTGGTCGTCCCAACGCTGGGTTGGGATGTCGGAGAAGATCGGCGGGTCGAGCTCCTGGGGGTCGATCCATTGCCGGATCCCCAGGCCAAGGGTCGCCGCCGCGCTTTGCAGCACCCGGTTGTCGGCCAACAACTGCTCCTCTACAGGATTGGAGAGGAACAGTTGTTCCACCAGGGCCGCGGGGCCATCGAAGCTGCGCAAGACGCCCATCCCCCCGGTCCAACCGGGGGCGACGGCGGGCCGCCAATCCCCGTCGCCCCTTGAGGGAAGCTTTCAGGGACGTTGTTCAACGTCCCTACAGAAACTTGACACTTTTCCTGTATCGTCTATTATGCAATCACCTTGCATTATGGACGGTATCGAGGAGATGAAAAATGTACATTCAAAGAACGCTGGAAACCTTCGTTGAAAGCGCTGATAAGCAGTTTCCTGTTCTGTTTGTCACCGGCGCAAGGCAGGTAGGCAAGACAACTTTTCTTTCAAAGCTAAGCAAAAACGGCAGGAAATTTGTTACGCTGGATGATCCTTTGGCCCTTGGTGCAGCAAAAGAAGATCCAGCCTTGTTCATGCAAAAATATTCGCCTCCTGTCCTGATTGATGAAGTGCAGT
The DNA here is from genome assembly GCA_026389415.1 of Coprothermobacterota bacterium. GTDB lineage: Bacteria > Caldisericota > JANLFM01 > JANLFM01 > JANLFM01 > JAPLHX01. Next base: position 1,251 of record JAPLHX010000050.1, read on the forward strand.
ACGCGCCTGAGCTTCTGCCTTATATTAAAATGGCGGCGGACAAAGCTAAGCGAAAGGGAATGTTCTGGTTAACCGGTTCGCAGCAGTTTCATCTGATGAAGGGCGTTTCAGAATCTTTGGCCGGTAGGGTCGCAGTTATCTCTCTTATGGGATTGTCACGAAGAGAATTGATAGGCGTTTGTCGTGAATCCAGGCCATTCATACCATCACCGGTAGAGATTAACTCGAGGATGGAAAGCGGCGGCATTTTGAATTTACAATCTCTTTATCGCCTTATCTGGCGAGGTTCATATCCGGCAATAGCCTCCAATGATCAGTTAGACAGGGATTTATTTTATTCTTCCTATATGCAGACTTATTTGCAAAGAGATGTTCGTGATCTCGCCCGTGTCGGAAGCGAGGCTTCTTTTGTCCGTTTTATAAGGGCAACGGCGGCAAGAACCGCACAGATTCTCAATATGACCGAACTTGCCAGAGATGCAGATGTTGCCGTTAACACCGCGAAGAATTGGATTTCCATCCTTCTGACTTCAGGCATTATTTATTTGCTTGAACCATACTTCACCAATATTACGAAAAGGCTTGTGAAAACTCCAAAGCTATATTTCCTTGACACAGGTTTATGCGCCTATTTAACAGAATGGTCCAGCTCTGAAACCCTTGAAGCGGGCGCCATGTCCGGCGCTATTCTGGAAACGTGGATATTGTCCGAGCTTCTCAAAGGTTTTGTTCATAACGGACGTAGAGCCCCTTTTTACTATTACAGGGATAAAGATCAAAAGGAGATTGATTTACTTATTATCCAAGATGGAACGATTTATCCTTTAGAATTCAAAAAAACCGCCTCTCCCACAAAGGAGTCGATTCGACATTTTGAAAGGCTGGACAAAATAGGGATGCCAATCGGCCATGGAGGCATCATCTGCCTTGTGCAAGACACATGGCCTCTTACGCAAAAACATCATGCAATTCCGGTTTCTGCTCTCTAAAGAATAAAGGAGACAGGAGCCTGTTGCCTAGCTCTCCTCTTCCTTCTCGGTCACGCCGCAGCTT
>JAPLHX010000144.1 GCA_026389415.1 Coprothermobacterota bacterium
GCCACTCGTACCGGTATAATAGTAGGTACGATGCCGCGCGATTGGGACACCTTTCATCAGTGGGAGAAGGAGCAGCAACGTCGGGAATCACCCGATTTCCAGCGTAACCTAGCCATTCTGGAACAGATGCTGGCGGAAGCCATTGCGCTGAGTGCGTTTCCTCCCACCAATCCCTTAGAAGGGCTGGAGGTGGCTCTCCGCATCGCCAGGGTAGTAAACAGTGTTCCAAGCGCTGCTTGAGAGAATCGCCGCTCGAGACTCATCACTCGAAACTGACTTTCCCTTTGACTTTTCCTTTGTTGTGAACTCGTAATTCGCAACTCGTAACTCGCAACTGTCTTTTATTGATTCGACACTCGAAACTCGCAACTCGCCACTGTCCCTATTTTGTCATCCTGAGCGCAGCGAAGGATCTTGCCTTTAGTTCGCAACTCGTCACTATCAACTGCCTTTATTGCCTTTTGCCTTTGCCCGTAATTCGTCACTCGAAACTCGACATTCGTAACTGCCATGACTCGCAACTCATCACTGCCTTTCTAGTCCAAGACGATGTTTACGATCTTGTCCGGCACCACGATCACCTTACGCACGGTTCTCCCTTCCAGGTATTTCTCCACCTTGGTGGAAGCCAGCACCAGATCCGCGGTCTCCTTCTCGCTCAACCCTTGGTCCACCTCCAACCGGTCCCGCAGCTTGCCGTTGATCTGGATCACCAGTGTCGCCTTCTCCGCTTGTAGGATCGCTTCGTCCCAAACGGGCCAGCGCTGCTGGTGCACGCTGCCAGGCAGGTCGGCGCGTTCCCACAATTCAGCAGAGATGTGGGGGGCGTAGGGCGCCAACAGCAGGCACAAATCCCGCAGCAATTCGCTTTGCAATGCATTGTTTTGCGATTCTGAGGGAACGGTTGCCCGGTAGTCCGACCAGGCGTTGACCAGCTCCATCAATGCGGAGATGGCCGTGTTCAGGCGGAAGCGCTCACCGATATCCTGGGTCACTTTCTTGATGGTCTCGTGCAACTTGACTCGCAGAGTTCGTTCGGCCGCCGCATGGCCACTCCCTCGCTCTTTGCGCTGGGCCAGGAATTCCAGCGCCAACCGCCAGATCTTGTTCAGGAAACGGTGAATCCCTTCCAACCCTCGTTCGCTCCATTCGGCGTCCATTTCCGGGGGCGAGATGAACAGGGCGTATAGCCGAGCGGCATCGGCTCCGTATTGAGCCACAATCCCTTCCGGCGGCACCACGTTCCCCCTGGATTTGGACATGGCGCTACCACCGAGAGTGACCATCCCGTGGGTAAACAGCTTGCGAAACGGCTCCTCGAAATTTACCAGGCCCAGGTCGTAAAGCACCTTGGTGAAAAAGCGGGAATACAGCAGATGCAGTATGGCGTGCTCGATCCCGCCGATGTAGAGATCCACCGGCAGCCAGTAGTTAGCCCCGGTACGGGCACGATACCGCAACGCTGGCAATAGAGCATCGGGATGGGGGCCCCCCAGTATCGTTGGCGGGAAATCAACCAGTCCCGCAGACGGTAGTTGATCGTGGCTTTGCCCATCCTCCGTTCCTCCAACCAGGCTGTCGTTTTCTGGCAGGCCGTATCCCCTGGAGTGCTGGAAAGAGACCCGGAATGGACCATCGAACCGTGTTCGGCATGAAGGCAAAGGGGGCGGAACCAATCCCGCGAGTGGAGGATTTCCATCGTGGTGCGATACGCCCGCGCCGGCGGGAGGATGGTCTGGAGTCTTTCCGTGATCTGCCGGTCGGCCTCGACCGAATCCAGTTCCACGATCTTGCCGGGAAACACGAAAGCGAAGCGTTGGCCCACGATGGTGCCAAACCCGTTTTGGACCAGTGATTGCGCCAGCAACTTCAGGTATTCGTCCACTTGCGCGGCTCCCTCCAGCTCGACCGTCACTTCCGGAATGCCATTCTCCGACCGGATTTCGTAAGGGATCCCGCGAGCCTGAAGTTCCGGGAGGAAGCCGTCAGTCACCGCCTCCGGCCCCACCATGCTCCGAGCTTTCTCGTCCGGGCGCCCGATCACCGGAACGATGGGTAAGCCGTACTGGATGGCAAAGGCGAAATCGCGCTCGTCATGGGCGGGTACAGCCATGATGGCACCGGTACCGTAGGTTACCAGCACGTAGTCGGCGATCCAGATCGGAATCCTTTCTCCGTTGACCGGGTTAATAGCGTAGGCTCCGGTCCAGACGCCTGTTTTTTCTTTTTCGGTGGATTCCCGTTCCACGTCGGTCTGGCGGCGGGCTTGTTCCACGTAGGCCTCTACCTCCGCCCGTCTCTCCGGCACCACCAACTGTTTCAACAGCGCGTGCTCCGGCGCCAGCACCATGAAGGTGGCGCCCCACAAGGTGTCCGGTCTGGTGGTGAATACGGCGATTTCTAATGTAGGTTGTTTGGTTTTCATTCCGAACTCGTCACTCGCAACTAGAAACTCGTCACTCGTAACATGGCATTCGAAGTGGATCAAGGCTCCTGTGCTGCGCCCGATCCAATTGCGCTGCATCGTTTTTACCCGCTCCGGCCATTCCGTCAACTGATCCAGGTCGTCCAGCAAGCGGTCGGCGTAGGACGTGATCTTGAAGAACCACTGCTCCAGGTCCTTCTTTTGTAC
>JAPLHX010000232.1 GCA_026389415.1 Coprothermobacterota bacterium
CGGTAGTTCCAGATGGGCGCGGACATCTTCCGGCGGTTCGACATAGCCAATCTCCAAAATTATCTGTCCCGGCCTCAAGCCCCGCCGTTTCATGTCCTCAGAGAAACTGGTCAGCTCCCAGATTCCTTTCTGCAAATTTTGCGGGGAGACGAAGGTGCCCTTGCCGTGCTCGCGGGAGAGAAATCCCTGGCGCACCATCAGATCGAGAGCCTGGCGGATGGTGGTCCGGCTGACGGAATAGATCTGCTCCAGTTGGCGCTCGGATGGAATCGGCTGCAGCGCCGCCCATTCTCCCCGCACAATCCGCTGCCGCAGGATGTTGGACAGTTGGTAGTAGCGGGGCAGGTAACTCTTGGGATCCACCAATTCCATCATCATTCTCTCCAGGTTCCACTATACCATCTTGTCATGTGGTTAAGACCAGTAGGATGGCAATCGCACCCTCCTTGCATTGGAACCCTTGTAAGAATACCCCCGCTGTGCCATCCAGAATCAAGGAGTGGAAGATGTCGGTGTGGCCGCGGGAGAAAGGGTGGGCGTTTCCGGGAACGAAGGAGTCAGGCGGACGGTGGACAGGATTTGGTCGAATTCCGCCTGGGCTTGCAGGAACTGGTCAGGGGTGGTCGACCACTGCAAGATTAGGATCTTGCTCCCTGCCTGCAGCCAAATGTCCTGCACTCGCCACCAGGGTTCACCGGACGGGCGGGTATACCATTTGACGAGCGCCATTTGACCGGCAACCGCAAGCGTTCCGTCGGAGACATCCCGGACCGGGGTCGTGGGTTCCTCCATGTACAAATAGGTATCATGGAAAATCTGCTCCATCGTGGTCCCCTGGGGTAAATCCCGCTGCCATAGCAACAGGGATCGATAGGGACCGACAGTGGAGTGGAGCGAGCACACCGTTTTCGCCTGCAGTTCCCATTGGGTGGGGCCGATTTTGGCAGATATTTCCCAACCGATCGGGTATTGAAAGGCGAGATCCTCACGGGTGTATCGGCCGATGGTGGCCGTGGAGGTGGGTGTGGGTTGGAAGACCACATCAAAACTCTGCAGCACAATCTTCAGTTCTTCCGGCATTCCGGCAAAGCTGCCCAGTGTGGCGTGCAGGGAGAAAATATACAGACGATCCTCCTTTTGCCACCAGATATCCTGATACTGAAGGTAGGTTTCCCCATGGGGAACCTGATATTCCTTTACCAGCAAGCCTTTGGTCCCGATCATGGTTTCGCTGGTTTTGGCTTCCCGGGCCGGGGGATCCGGACCGTCCAGCCGGCTGTACCCCTGGAGAAATAGTTCTTGGAAGCTGGATTCCGCGGGCACGGGCAACCAATAGATGTCCATTTGGGCGTATCGGTCTCCGGTCAACTGGCCCACCGCCTGGACGGGAAGGGAAAGCGCCGGGGGGGACTCTACAATCAGGGAAAGCTGCCACCGGCCGGGGTAGTCGAATTTGACTCCATCGGACGCAAAATGCTTCGTCGTCTCGGTGATACAGCTCGAGTTCCCCAAAGACATGACAATCATTAAAGCGCAGAGCCCAATCATTCCTCGGTTCATCCGGCACCTTCCTTCGATGCCATTGTACCGCAGGATGAATTGCCGGTGCCCCCGCCTTCCAACGAACGATTGGGGACCGAGCGCATCTAATCGGATGCAACGAAGGATTGGCCGGAAGGCGATGTGTGCGAATCCAGTAGGAAAGCTTTTAAATAAACGCGGAGACGGTTGCCATGGGGCGGCTACGATTTCTTTTTGGCAGATAATCGGCAGGCACACTGGCCGCGGAGCTCATAATCGGGATCCACGATCATCGGCAGGCCATCTTTTACCCACTCCAGCACACCACCGATCACAAAACCGGCTTGAAAACCGTGATCCCGCAAGAACTGTGCCTGCTGTTTGCTGGTGATCCCGACCGGATCCACCAGAATGAGCAGTTTGTTTTTGGGCAGTCCGCTGAATCGTTCCTGAAACGCATTCCGCTCCAGGGAGATTACGGCAGGAACGTCAAACGTGCGGAAATTGGTTTCGTAGGGCGCCCGCAGATCAACCAGAATGGCTTCCCCTTTGGTGCACAGTGCATAGGCTTCTGCTGGTGTAAAGCCCAGACTTCTCAACGGTTTCATGCCCCCTCCAGAAAAAGCATCAATCGAAACCAGTCAAACCGTGGAAAAAAGGGTTGACGGATCGGCATTTCAACGAGCGGTGAAGATCAAGTACAGGCCCCCCGCCAACACCAATACGCCGCATGTGGCCCGGAACACTCGGATCGCGCGGGAACTCTCGTTCCAGTGGAGGACTCGCCGCACAAACTGGACGGACGTACCGGCCACCACGATCACTGCGCAATGACCCAGGGCAAATGTCAGCAGCAGGGCTGCGGCATAATAGGGAGCATCCGCGCCAAGGCGAAACACGATGCCCAACACCGGGGCCATGAAAGCGAAGGTGCACGGGCCGAGGGCCAACCCAAACACCAACCCCAATAAAAATGCTCCCAAGGCTCCCCGACGTCTAACTTGCAGGCGGCCCAAAGCCGGCAGGGGAATCACGTCGAGCAAGGCCAGACCCATCAGGAAAAAAACGGCAGCCACCAGGTAATTGGCCCATCCCCCCAGATCACCCGCAATACGGCCCAGAGCGGCTGTGATCCCACCAACCAGCCCGATGACCAAAAAAATCCCTAGTGCGAACAACAGCGACCAGCGAAAGGCCTGCCCGGTGCGCTCGACCTGCTGGCCGGCAATGTAGCCGACCAAGAGTGGAATGCTGGCCAAATGGCAGGGACTGAGGAGCACGCTAAGTATGCCCCACAACAACGCGGCTCCTAAGGCAAGGAATGGTGATCCCTCCAGGGCTTGCGTGAGGGACTCTAGAAAACCGCTCACGGTGAGGTCAGGTCAATACCCAGCTCAGCAAACCTGGCCAAGATGTCTTCCTTGGGATAGAACCCCAGATGGCGGAAGATTTCCTTTCCGTCTTGGTCGAAGAACAACTGGGTGGGGATAGCCTGGATCTGATAGCGCTGAGCTTCCTCGGGATTCTTCCAGACGTCGATGAAGTCTACCTGCAAGCGACCCGGGTATTCCTGGCGCAACTCGGCCAGGATCGGTTGCATCATCTTGCAGGGAA
>JAPLHX010000254.1 GCA_026389415.1 Coprothermobacterota bacterium
TTCCCCACCACCAATCACTACGGGGCCACCATGGACGGGGTGGTGATGGCCTACCGGGCTGGCGCTAACCTGTTGCACATGGACTCCGTCCAGTTCCACCCCACGGGGGCCATCTATCCACCCCAGATCTTCGGCTTCCTGATCACGGAGAAAATCCGGGGGATGGGCGGCCAACCATTAAACGCCAAGGGCGAGCTGTTCGTTTTCCCCTTGGAGCCGCGGGATGTGGAAGCCTCGGAGTATATCCAGGAGTGCAAGAAAGGAATGGGCGTTCCCACTCCCGATGGAAAAGTGGGAGTCTGGCTTGATTCGCCCATTGTCGAGATCTTGCACGGTCAAGGCATCATCGAGCGTGCCTTTCCGGCCATGTTCCGACAATACCGTCGCTTCGATATCGATATCCGCAAGCAACCGATGCTGGTCTATCCCACCTTGCATTACCAAAACGGAGGGGTGGAAACGGACCCAGACACACACACCAATCTACCCGGTTTGCTGGTGGCCGGCGAAGTATCCGGCGGGGTGCATGGGCGCAACCGGCTGATGGGTAACTCGGTACTGGACTACAACGTCTTTGGACGCCGTGCAGGCATCGAAGCGGCACGAATGGCCAAAGAGACGTCATCACCCCAGGGATTGAATTTAGAACACGTCGCCAGTTTCGAAAGCGAACTGAAAGAAGCGGGGGTAACGCGCGATCGGTTCGCGCCAATCCTGCTGCCTGAATACCGCAACATTTCCGCGCTGGAAAAACACCGTCAGGATTTCGATCCCTTCCTGCCGGCCGGGTTGTAAAAACGAACACGAAAGGTGGAGAGAAACAGATGAAGAAGATCGATGTCAAGCTGGAGAACCTGAACGAGGCCTTTCCCGATCATTATGGCCCGGCCCAGGTAGCCAAAGCCAAGACTCTGTTCTACAAGAAGCTGGCGGAAGACGGCCACCGCTTCTACGCCGGGAAAATCCAGACTATACCCAAGGCCGGGGTCTTCGGCTTCAACTGGTTCAATGTCTGGTACACCCCCGGGGTATCCAAGGTATCGACCGAGATCCGGGATCACAACGAGACCTCCTACGAACTCTCCAACCGCGGGAACTTCGTCGCGGTGGTCACGGATTCCACTCGCGTGTTGGGAGACGGTAACGTCACGCCACCGGGAGGCCTGGGTGTGATGGAGGGAAAAGCCTTCCTGATGAAATACCTCGGTGGGATTGACGCTGTGGCCCTCTGTATGGATTCGCGTAACAAGCAGGGCGAAAATGACCCGGAGGCCATCATCGAATTCGTCCAACGCGTACAGCCCAGCTTCGGTGCGATTAACCTGGAGGATATCTCACAACCGAATTGCTACAGAGTTTTGGATGTGCTGCGGGAGACTTGTGAGATCCCCGTCTGGCACGACGACCAACAAGGAACCGCTTGCGTTACCTTAGCTGCGCTATTGAACGCCCTCAAGCTCGCTGGTAAGTCGCTGGCGGAAGCCAAGTTCGTGTACTTTGGCGCCGGTTCCGCCAGCACCACCTGTCTGCGGCTGAACCTGGCTGCCGGGGGGGACCCCAAGAATTCGATCATGTTCGACACCAAGGGATCGCTGCACCGTGATCGGATGGATATCTGTGCCGATGCTCGCTTCTACCGCAAGTGGGAAATCTGCCGGCAGACGAACCCCGCACGGGTCCAAACGATGGAAGAAGCGATGAAAGGGGCGGATGTGTTGATCTCTCTCTCCACCCCAGGGCCGTGGGTGGTGAAACCGGAATTGATCCGGTCCATGGCTCCCAAGTCGATCGTCTTCGCCTGCGCTAACCCGGTGCCGGAGATTTACCCCTACGAAGCCAAAGAGGCCGGTGCTTTTATCGTTGGTACAGGCCGGGGCGATTTTCCCAACCAAGTCAACAATTCCCTCGGATTTCCCGGGATCTTAAAAGGCTCCTTGCTGGTGAGAGCGCGAAAGATCACGGACAACATGGCGATCGCTTCTGCCAAATCCCTGGCTTCCTTTGCCGAGCGCCGCGGAATTACCCCCGACAACATCACGGCCACGATGGATGAAGCGGCCGTCTTCCCCAACGAAGCAGCCGATGTAGCGATGCAGGCCATCGCCGACGGCGTGGCCCGCATTCAGCTAACCTGGGATGAAGCCTACCGCAAGGCCGAGGAAGACATCACCACGGCTCGTAAGATCACCGATCTGCTGATGCGGGAGGGTTACATTCGGGAGGTTCCCATGAAGCTGATCGAGGATGCCTTAACCTGGGCCATTCAGCAAGTAGCATAGGGAAATAGGGAACCGTCCGGACCATGGAGGCCCAATGCCGGAACCGCTGATAGACGACCAATTGGACCCTTCATTCCGAGTTCAGATCTCGCAAGAGAAGGGCGGCGAGAAGATCACCCGCTGTTTTGCCTGTGCTACCTGTACCTTGAGTTGCCCGGTGCGGGCCGTCGATGACAGCTTCAACCCGCGCCGGATCATCCACTTGGCCTTGCTGGGAGCCAAACAAGAGGTGCTCGAGTCGGGCTTCGTCTGGCTTTGTTCCTCCTGCTACCTCTGCAGCGAGCGCTGCCCCCAGGATGTATCGGTGACCGAGCTGATGTGCGCAATCCGCAATATCGCCGTACGCGAGGGTCGGATCCCGGCGGCTTACATCGCCCAACTGGAGTTGCTGGACAAACACGGCCGCTTATACGAGATCGGCGACTTCGAGAACAAGAAGCGAACGAAAATGGGCTTGCCTCGGGTTGAAGAGAAGCGGGAGGAAGTGGCGCGGATCCTGGAATTGGTCGGGGCGACGCGCTACTACCGGAAGGAACCCGCGCCATGAGGGTCGCGCTGTTTTTGGGCTGCACGGTCCCAGTACGGGCCACCAACTACGAACAGGCCTTCCGCCGGGTGGCGGCCGAGTTCGGCACGGAGGTGATCGACATCAACGACTTCTCCTGCTGCGGGTTCCCCGCCAAAGCGGTGGACCGGATGATCCCGCTGGTGATGGCCGCCCGCAACCTGGCCCTGGCCGAGCGGGAAGGAGTGGAGGCAGTGGTCACTCTCTGCAACGCCTGCACCGAGACCCTGACCGAAACCAACCACGTCCTGCGCCATGACCCGGAACAACAGGAGAAGGTGGCCGGACACCTGGCCAATCTCGGTTATCGCTACGATGGCTCGATGACGGTGCGGCACGCGGCCCGCTTCCTCTACCAGGAGATCGGCCTGGATCGGATCCGTACCAAAGTCACTCAACCGCTGGCAGGGTGGAGAATCGCCGCCTATCCCGGCTGCCACTACACCAAACCGGCCGAAATCTACGAGGGGTTCGACCGACCGGAGCGGCCAATTTCGCTCAACCTGTTGGTGGAAGCCACCGGCGCGGAGACGCTAGAGCTCGAGGGCACTTGTTGCGGCGGTGGAACGTTGGGAGCGAAAGAGGAGACAGCGCTGAAGATGGCGCGAATGACATTGGACCAGATGAAGGAGCGGGGAGCGGACGCCGTCGCCCTGATCTGCCCCTTCTGCGACGTGATGTTCGAGCAAAACCAAAAGAAGATCGAGCGGCAAGTCGGCGTGGAGTACGGCCTGCCGGTCCTCTATTATCCGCAGCTCCTGGGGCTGGCCTTGGGGATCCCGCGGGAGGAGCTGGGCTTTTCCATCAATCGGATCAAGATGGACCGGTTGTGGCAGAAGCTGGACGCCCAAGCGATGCGCGGCTAGAGCATGAACGAGACAAAAGCAATCGGGAAAGCGCTGGTGGTGGGAGGAGGTGTGGCCGGAATTCAAGCCAGCCTCGATCTGTCCGATGGCGGTTTCAAGGTCTATCTGGTGGAATCGAAGGACGCCATTGGCGGGGTGATGGCCCAGTTGGACAAGACCTTCCCCACCAACGACTGCTCAATGTGCATCCTCTCCCCCAAGCTGGTGGAAGTGGGTTCCAACCCGAACATCGAGCTCCTGACCCGCACCCGGATCACCAAGATCGAGGGAGAAGCTCCCCGTTTCC
>JAPLHX010000070.1 GCA_026389415.1 Coprothermobacterota bacterium
CATCTCGAACAGGAAACGATCTTTGCCGTCGTTGACGTCCCGTTGCAGGGCGTGGATAGCCTTGAGTTGGTAGGGCCGCAGAAAACGAAGCTTGTTGGTCTGAATGTAGCCGGGGCGCTCCGCCTCGTTGCGCCACGCCGCTTCGGATTGGTAGTTTGGGCGCTGGGTCAGCACGATGTAGTCGTCGTCGACCGGGTCCTCGACCAGGCGTTGCGGGTTGGGCGTAACCTGCTTGTAGCCGATCACTGAGTCTGGCGTGGGAAACGAGGTGATGACATAGGGATTGCCGCGTTCGAGATCCCAGAAATAATGCAGGTTGCCGTTGGAGAGGATCACGAAGCGGCAGTTTTGGGAACGGGCGTATTTGCGGGCCTGCTCCTTGCCGACCAGCGGGTTCTTCTCCTCTGACTTTGCTTCCAGGACGATCAGCGGAAACCCTCTTGTATCAAGAAGCATGAAGTCAATGAAGCCCTTGCCCGTCTTCTCTAAGTTGTCCCCCAGCGCAGCTAAATCGGTGGACTTGATCGTGACGCTTGGTTCGAGTCGGATGTTGGCAGGTGTGTTGTCTTGCGCAAAGAAACGCCAACCTGCCGCTTCCAGCAGCTTGTCGATCTTGATGCGGGCGAAGGCTTCTTTAGTGACCATTCAGGCTCCCAACCTCCCTGGGTTGATTACGCGTACTCGCGTGCCAGCCAAGACGCTTGCATATGGACGAGCTACGTCATCCAGATCAGCACCATCCATAAGGATACCGAGAATCCATGGCAATCGGTAGGACCCCCCAAGTCGGACTTCAAGCGGTGGTGGGGTCGTATTCTCCGAGGTCCATTTTCTCACATAGCTGTTTTTTTACTTTCGCGTGAGCGATTCGAATTACTTTCAACCTTTGGTCGAGCCATCTCTCGTAGCTCTTCTCTCATTGTGGTCACAATTCATTAACAGTCCCCTGCTGGCCGTCAAGGTTTTCAACAATTGAACCCAAGGACGATTGGCGTGGGGTCCGGAGAGTACGGGGAGACTGTAGCGGAAGATCTCTTCCCCTTTCCGCTCCGCTGAAGATGATAAAAATGGCACTCAACAAGACAGGGCAAAAAACAACAGGGCGTCCCTAAGAGGCGCCCTGTGAATGGTTAGCGTGTGCGAAGAACAGCTTTGCCGCGGTCCTCCAGACGATGCGGCTCTCTTCAGGCCATCCCTCTCCTGCGCAGGAACCACCACCCACCCGCGCCTAGGAGAGCAAGGGAGAGAAGGGCCAGCGCCCAGGGACTCATCCCCGGCATGGCGGTCGGGTTTCCTCCCAAGGCAAAGGGGGTGCCGGACAAGAGAGAGGCGTTAATCGAGAAGGTGAAGGTGTGGTCGGCGGTGTTGAGGATTCCGTCCACTTTGACCCACCCTGCCCCATCCCAGCGGTAGAGGACGAAGGTCTCCTCCCCCAGTTGGTGGTTAAAGTGCAGGACGATGGTCAGGATCCCAGTGAGGTTTTCCTGACGGATGTCGAAGAAGAGGGCGGCACGCTGGCCGGTCTGCTGGAGGAATTGGTTCAGGTCGGGGACGCTGGTGTACTGCGGATTCAGGGGGATCACCCAAAGGGTGCTGCTGCCGGTGACGATACCGCCGGAGATCTGCAGCCATGGATCGGTCGTCGTAATGGGTACACCGCCGTATGCGTACGGCGTGGATATAATGAACTCGGGCGAGGTGCCCTCGGTCGCCTCTTGCAGCACGCGGACCTTGGCGTTGATGGTTCCGGGGCCGGAGACCGTCCAGGTGTACTGGGTGACGGTGGAGGCCAATCCT
>JAPLHX010000252.1 GCA_026389415.1 Coprothermobacterota bacterium
ATACGGGACTGGGTGTCGCTGGAGCAGGTGTAGAGGTTGCTGTCCGAAAAGACCACGTACGGCAAGGTGGCGGTGTAGTCCGTTACTGCCTTCACGTCTACGAACCCGCCGATATTCAGGCCGCAATGGCAGACGAAAACACCCACCCGCGGCTTCTGGCCACGGACGTCCATCTCCGGCGGCAGCACCTTCACTTGGATCTCGCTGCCGCGGGCGTCGGCGATGATGGCTGCAGCCTGCTGGGCGGCCGCGCTGCCTTCCGTGACCGACTCCGGGATGTCTTTCGGCCCGCCCAGGGCTCCGGCCACGAACACGCCGGCTCGGCTGGTGGCAGTGGGGTCGAACACCCCACCCTCCAGGAAGCGGTAGGGGTCCTGGCGCAGTCCGGCTACCTCCGCCAGGCGGTTGGCGTCGCAGTGGGCGTCCAGCCCGACTGACAGCACCACCAGATCAAAGGCCTCCTCCATCAGCTCCCCGTCCTCAGTCTCGTACCTGAGGGAAAGCGAACCGTCCATCCGCTGAGTCAGCCCGGCCACGCGCGACCTGACGAAGCGAACACCATACTCGGCCTTGGCCCGCTCGACGTAGCGATCGAAATCCTTGCCGAAGGAACGGATGTCCATGTAGAAGATGGTCGTCTCCACTTCCTTGGAGTGCTCCCGGGCGATCACCGCCTCCTTGGTGGCGTACATGCAGCAGACCGAGGAGCAGAAGGGGTGGTCCTTGTCGCGGGAACCCACGCACTGGAGGAAGGCGATTTTCTGCGGATGTCTGCCGTCTCCCGGCCGGGTGATCACTCCACCGAAAGGGCCGGAAGCGGACAGAATCCGCTCAAACTGGATGGACGTGACCACGTTCGGGAACACCCCCAGGCCGTAGGAAAGGTAGGGAGTGGCATCGGTCTCGTCGAAGCCGGCGGTGAAAATGATGGACCCCACATCCAGGGATACTTCCCGTGCCAGTTGCTTGTAGTCGATGGCTTCCGCTGGACAGGTTTTGGCGCAGACGCCGCAGTCTCCGGTTAGCAGTTGAATGCAGTTGCCCGCTTCGATCGCCGGGGTATTCGGTACTGCCTGGGGATAGAGTCGGAAGATGGTGCCCCGCTTGCTTAAGCCGGCATTGAATTCGTCCATTTTCGGCTTGGGGGTCTTGCCGCTGATCAGGCCGATGTTCGTGAAGTGGCCGGTGGGACAGATGAATTCGCAGGCCCCGCAGGTGCGGCAGATCGAGGAGCGCTCTCCAAAGGGAGTGACTACCTCCCGCTTCGCTCCCCGGCCCACCATGCCAATGGCCCCCACCCCTTGAAGTTCGTGGCACACTCGCACGCATTTGCCGCAGAGAATGCAGTCGCTCTGGCCCCGGCTGAAGGTAGGCTCCAGCACTTCCAGCAGGCGGGCCATTTCCTGCAGAGCCGGCACGTCGGGACAACGGGACAGGAGCAGGTCCATCACCAGCCGGCGTACTTCCCGCACATCCTTGGTATCGGTGGCCACGATGAGACCGTCCGCCACTGGATAAGTGCAAGCGGTGGTGAGCTGGGTGCGATTTCCGGACGTGACCTCCACCAGGCAGAGGCGGCAGCCGCCAGTAGGGGCGACCCCTTCATAGTGGCATAACGTGGGGATGGAGATGCCCAGCTTGCGCGCCGCTTCCAACACCATCGTTCCGGGTGGCACTTCGACCATTTGGTTGTAGATTAAGAGCGCAATCATCTCCGTCATTCTTTCTTCATTCCACGTCGATGGCCGCAAATCTGCAGGCATCAAGGCAGGTGCCGCACCTGATGCACTTCTCCTGGATCACTTTGTGCACCGCCTTCTTCGCCCCCTCAATCGCGTCTGTCGGACATTGCAAGCGACAAAGTCCGCAACCGGTGCATTTGTCAGCGATGACCGTGAAAGTGATCAGGGGTTTGCATACCTTGGCCGGGCATTTGGCTTCCCGGATGTGGGATTCATACTCCTGGCGGAAGTACTTGATGGTGGAGAGCACCGGGTTGGGAGCTGTCTGTCCCAGGCCACACAAGGAGGTTTTTTTAATCAGTTCGGACATCTGAGCCAGCTTGTCGATGTCCGTCTCCTGACCCCGGCCGGAGGTGATAGTCTCCAATATCTCTCCCAGTCGGAGCACCCCCTCTCGACAGGGGGTGCACTTGCCGCAGGATTCGTCCTTCGTGAAGTCGATGAAGAACTTAGCCATGTTCACCATGCAGTCCCCCTCGTCCATCACGATCATCCCGCCGGAGCCAACGATGGAACCCAGGGCGCTGAGGGAATCGTAGTCCACCGGGGTGTCCAGGTACTGGGCCGGGATGCAACCGCCAGAGGGGCCGCCGGTTTGCACCGCTTTGAACTCGCGGTCATAAGCGATGCCCCCGCCGATTTCGAAGATCATATCCCGCAAGGAGATTCCCATCGGGATCTCCACCAGGCCGGTATTGTTCACCTTGCCGACCAGGGCGAAGACCGTAGTCCCCTTGCTCTTCTCGGTGCCCATCGAGGCATACCATCCGGCTCCCCGGATGATGATGGGAGCGATGTGGGACCAGGTCTTGACGTTGTTGATGATGGTGGGTTTACCCCATAGGCCGCTTTGAGCAGGGAAGGGAGGCCGGGGCCGGGGCTCACCCACCCTGCCTTCAATCGAGGCGATCAGGGCTGTTTCCTCGCCGCAGACGAAGGCGCCGGCGCCTTCCCGGATTTTCAATCGGAAGGAAAAGCCGGTGCCGAAGATGTCGTCCCCCAGCAACCCGAGCCCTTCCGCTTGCTCAATGGCGATTTTTAGGCGGTGGATGGCTAAGGGGTACTCTGCCCGGCAGTAGATGTAGCCCTGGGAGGCGCCAATGGCATAACCGCCAATGGCCATGCCCTCCAGTACCGTGTGGGGATCGCTCTCCAAGATTCCCCGGTCCATGAAAGCGCCGGGATCGCCTTCGTCGGCGTTGCAGATCACGTATTTGATGTCACTGTCGTTGTTACGGGCGTACTCCCATTTCAAGCCGGTGGAGAACCCAGCACCCCCTCTGCCTCGGAGCCCCGAGGCTTTCACCTCCGCGATCACCTGCTCCGGGGATCCCCCCTTGAGCACTCGGTGCAGAGCCTGGTAGCCACCGCGGGCGATGTACTCTTCGATCCGCTCCGGGTGGATGAAGCCGCAGTTCCGGAGGGCGATCTTGATCTGCTTCTTGAAGAAGGGGAGGTTTTCGTAGTTTTCAATTTCCCCGGGCAAGGACGGGGGGGAGGTGTCGGCATACGGTCGGGAGATGCCCTCGAGCAGGAATTCTTCCCGGTCAAAGCGGCACAGGACATTTTCCCGAAAGAATTCGCCCGCTTTCAACGCCTCCACCAGAGCACGGGCTTTCGCTGGAGTCATATTCTGGTAGCTGACCCGGACTTGCTTGGGGTAGACCACGTCGACTAAGGGCTCCCGTTGGCAGAAGCCGATGCAGCCGGTCTTTTCCAGCACAGCCGGCAGAGCATCGCCCGCCACCTGCTGTTCCAGAGCGGTCCACACCTTGTCCGCCCCGGCGGAGATGCCGCAAGTGGCCATGCCAACCACGATTTTCAATCGATCGGGATAGATTTGCCGGAGACCCTGATCCTTCAGCCGATTCAGCTGCTCCAGGCCGGTGACCCTCATCCCTCCTCCTCCCCCGTAGCAGTCGGGTGGGCGCCGGAGGGGCCGCCGGTTTGCCCTCGATCAGAGCGAAGGGATGTCAGAATCTTGGGAATGGCCGAAGGGGTAAGGCGGCCGAAGGTGTCGTTGCCGATGCGCATGGCCGGAGCCAAGGCACAGCAACCAATGCAACGCACCACTTCCAGGGTAAACTTCATGTCATCGGTAGTCTGACCGTGTCTGATGCCTAGTTCTCGTTCCAACTGATCCAGAAGACGGGTAGATCCTTTGACGAAACAACCGGTACCCATGCAAAGACTGATAATATTCTTGCCACGAGGAACCAGACTGAAAGCATTATAGAAGGTGGCGACCCTCAGGATTTCCGTAAGCCCCAGGCCCAAATTAGAAGAGACGTGCTCCAGGGCCGGGCGAGGTAACCAGTTAAAATGCCTGTTGATGTCTAAGAGGATGGGGAGCAGGTTTCCAGGTTCCTGTCGATGGTGGTTGATGATCTCCTCGACCGCCGCCTCCTGAGTGGCTTCCGCGTAGGCCGCGCGTGCCTCCCGCGCCTCAGGCAACTGTACCTGATAACGGATCGGACAGGCCTCCAGGCATACTCCGCAGCCGGTGCACTTGGTTGGGTCCACGAAACGGGGTTCGG
>JAPLHX010000008.1 GCA_026389415.1 Coprothermobacterota bacterium
TATGCCCATGCAAGCCCAGCATCGGCTGGTGCTTCTCGATCGCCTGGCGCACTGCAACAGAGCCGACATGTACCATCTTGACGCCATCCATTCCGGCGACCACTTTCAACGATTTGTCTAGCTTGGGGGCCAGATCGATATTGGTGTTGACCGGTGGACAGTGTACGTTCCAGATCGAGTTTTTCACGTCCTTTAGCTGGGCGATGCGTTCTTCCAGCATGCGGCGCATTCCCTTTTCGTCGGCCTCTCGCGGGGTATCCCATGGGGTTGGGTTGACGAACTCCAGACTGAGCACTTCGTGCCCTTCCATCTCCAGAACTTTGTTTAGGGGATAGATGATACCCCGATCGGCATACGATCTGATCACCTCGTCGATGTCTTTATGATCGTCATTGCCCGGCATCACAATGGTCATGATCTTCTTGGTGTCGATTCTCTCTACCAGCAGGTCCAGCCACTCGCGCATCCGCTTGACCATCTCCTGCCGCATGATTTCATCAACCTTTTTTTCATCCCTCTTCAGCTCGTCGACAAAGTCGGGCTCCGCGCGAATGGAATAAACCCCTCCATTGCGCAACTTGCGCTCAATGTCCAGGATTTCCTCTTCGGTTTTCAAGATATAGGTTTGGCCGAAATAAGCTGTTTTCCAGTTCCCGTCCTTAGTGTGAATAATGGGGACGAGCGCCTTGCCGGTGAGATCTCCGGACAGAATCAGGGCGTCCGTTTCGTACATGCTGACAGCGGTGATCCATTTCCGCCAGACGGTATCCGCTCCGTGTACATCCACTGCGAAGAATATTCTCATGGCTCTCCTCTCTGGGGGAATGACTGTGGGCTCCCCTCGGTGGGAGGAGGGGAGCCCCGAACATCGTTAAGCGGGAGGTATTTCTGCGAAAATCTTAGTGGGGTCGATCCCTTCGCGGCGGTTCTTCGCGTACATATAAGCGGCGAAGATCAGGCCGATCAGAACCAGGACAGCCATGCCGATCTGAGCCCAGATATCGGTCAACTCCAACCCGACGTAGAGCATGATCCAGAAACCGACCAGGAACGTGATAGCGCCCAGGATGCTGATCACGGGGACCCGGCCGATCTTGGCCTGGAAGGTGGACTTCTCGTAAAGGTCGGGCCGCGTGAACGGCAGGAACATCGCGGCCAGCCCCAGCGGCCAGATGAAGAAGAGGCAAGTAAAGTCCATGATCGCCAACATCGGGGCGGCGAACTGGATCCCGAGGGAGTCACCCAAGCCGACGAAGCAGCCGACCAGAGCGAAGACACCGATCAGATGATTGGCGTTGGTGGGGGAGCCTTTCCGACTCACCGCCGTCAGACCCAAGGGCATCATCCGGTCGAAGGCCATGGCGAAGATACCGCGCACACCGGCCATCCAGATGATCAGGGAGGTGTTCAAATACCAAAGGAAGTAACCGATTCCCATGACGATGGAAAGCCAGGCCATGCCACCGACGATGGACGCGTAGAAGGGAATCGAGGGGGCGGCAGCGGTAGCGTTGATCAGTGCGCCCAGTTGGTCCCCATGGTTATAGTAGACCCAACTGTAGTTCATGATGAAGTCTTTGCCGAAGCAGAAGCCGGCCACCCAGGCGTTGACGATATAAAGGACAGCGACAGCAGCCGTCCCCAGCAACATACCGCGCAAAAAGCTCTTGCGCGGCGTCTTCACCTCGCTGCCGACGAAGGACACCGCTTCCAAGGCGGAGTATGCCCACAAGACGGCCAAAAGCATCCCCATCAA
>JAPLHX010000157.1 GCA_026389415.1 Coprothermobacterota bacterium
TTCCTCTACGATTTGGCCCGATTGAAAGAGCGGTTCCCGGTGGAGTACCAGGGATACCGGTTTGAATTCGGCTTCACACGCGATCAGGGGCGATCGTACGACCTGGTGGACAGCCAGGGGCGGACCAGTCACATCAGCAGCCTGACGATTTACGCGCTGGAGGAGAATCATGCGAATTAACCCGACCGATCTGAAGCTGCTGCAGGAGGGGCAACCGCCTCGGGACGTGTCTCTCCTGCAGGCAATCACCTTCGGGCAGGACACGTGGCTGAATTTCGTTTGCGACCACTACCTGCGCCACTACATCGCCACCGGAGGCAGCAAAGTGAAAGTGCTCGTCGGCCCCCAGGGCTGCGGCAAAACCCACATGCTGCGCTGGCTGGAGCAGGGTGCGCGCGCTCTGGGATACGAAACGATTTTTTTATCCGCCCGGCACACCACCAACCGGTTGAGCAACTTGCCCAGCTTCTATCAGGACATCGCCCGGCAAGTGGATATGGAGTTCCTGGTGGCCGGTCTTTGCCGCTGTGTAGCGGAGGTTCTTGGATTCGATTCCTCTCGCTACGACGGCACCCGACGGCTGCTGCCGCTGTTGATTGAAGACGGTCTGGCTCCGCACATTGCCCGCCGTGAGTTGCGCAAAGCCACGCAGAATGCCTTTCGGAACGCGGATCTGGGCCCTTCCTTCCAAACATTCGCTTGGGGCGCGGTGGAAACGCGCGTCTGCGCAGAGGACGAATTCGATGCGCTGAAGGGGCAAATCTACCGGAAATGGCTGCGGGGAGAGCAACTGGAGCGGAAGGAGAAGCAACAGACCTACCTCTTCGAGCGGCTGGAGAAATCCACCGCCCGTCACTGGCTGAACTCCCTGGTTGCGCTGTTGCGTATCGCCGGCCGTAAGGGACTGCTGGCAGTGGTGGACGATCTGGAGGTGATCACCGAGCGCTCCGAGGAAACTGGAAAATTTCTCTACTCCCGGAACGCCGCGCGGGACACCTGCGAGTTGTTCCGCCAGTTGATCGACGATTGCGAGGGATTGAGCGGATTCCTGCTGCTGCTGGCCGGACGGCCCCCTTTCATCGAAGACTTGAAGCGGGGATTTGCCAGCTATGAGGCGCTGTGGATGCGGTTGCAGTCGGGGCTGATTCCCAGCAAAATTTTCAACCCGTTTGCCGACATGGTGGACGGGAAAAAACACTTGGAGGCGTGCGGCGGGGACCAATTCATCCAAGCTGTGACTGAGCGCCTGCGGGTCGTCTTGGCAGAGGCGGGCATGGCTCCGGCCACCCACCCCGTTTCGTTCGACGCGGAACGGGCGGGTGACTTGCGCGCCGCCGTCCGCACCGTGACGAACCTCTATGGGGAGGAGCTTCGATGAACCAGGAATTGTATTCCGCCGATCGAACCCAAGCTGTAGCCGTGATCGAATCGCTTCGGGCAGGCATTCCCACCCGAGCCAGCACGCGGCAACTTCCCGATCTGCGTCCAGCCCTGCGGGAGGTGATTGGGCGGGACCTGGAGAAATTTGCTGCCGGAAAAACCCCGCCCAAAGGCCGCCTGATCTGGGGACAGTACGGCCAGGGCAAGACGCACGCTCTGACGACAATCGAACACATGGCCTTGGATCGCGGATTTGCCGTTAGCCGGATTTCCCTAAGTCGGGAGGTTTCGCTCCACAATCTTTTCCAATTCTACCGCCGGATCGCCCCCATCGTGCGGCTACCCAATTCCCATGTGCCCGGCATCTTGGGCGCATTGCAGAAGTGCGATCCCAAGGATCTGCCCTTATCCACCATCTCGCAGGAGTACCGCTACATCCATCCCTGGCCGGGGATTGTGTTGGAAGATTTGTTGCGGGTGGATGGGGAGGAGCAGCACAAGCTCTACTCCGATTTGATGGGGCTGCGTCTGCCGGTGGCAGAATTGCGCCGCATTCACCGGGAAACGCGCCACGAAAATCTGCCCGGTTTTTCAGAGAGCTTCAAGCGGTCGGTCCACGCCTTGGCCTACCTGGGCGTCTTGGCGGACACTCTGCAATTTTGTGGCTACACGGGCTGGGTGATCCTGATAGACGAAGCGGAATTGATCGGACGTTTAGGTCGTTTAACGCGGATGAAGGCCTACGCAAACCTGAGTATGTTGCTGCAGTGGACGGGCAAGATCCAATATCCCTTCTATACGGTGACGACCGTCGCCTCGCGATTGCAGGACGATCTGTGGCATGGGGAAATCGGCAGCCGGCGCAACGACCCCGACTGGATGGTGGCTTTGGCCGGAAACATGCTTGGCCCGGAAAAGGCCCAGACGCTCGAGCGGTTCTTCAAGATGGCTCTCGACCCGAACCAATGCCCCACCATCCGGCCGGTGCGGAAAGACGACCTGATCCGGCTGCTGGAGACGCTGAAGAGCCTACACGCAGTGGCCTATGCCTGGGAGCCAACGCTAGCTGTGGAGACGGTGGTGCAAAAAATCGGCGAACAACCGGTCCGGACGCACATCCGTGCCACGCTGGAGGCGTTGGACCTGGGTTTGGTTTCGGGCGAAACCGTCGTTCCCGAAGCGGCGGAATTGGTGGAAACAACGATGGAGGAGGACGAGAACGGCCTTGCCATCGACCCGCCGGAAGAACACGACGAGGCCGATACCTCCGCTCCAGCCAACTAGCCCTGCCCGACGGAAGCTGAAGACAGTATCGGCAGTAACGATCAAATGATCTAGGATTTCTAGATCTATGACCGTCGCTGCCGGCACTAGCGCCCAGGTGATTGTTTTGAGGTAATTGGGGACAGCCACTCATTTATTGTCTCTTCTCCCTGCTTTCACCGGTCTGCCGGCGTGCAATCGACCACGCAAAGGACCTTCTAAGACGAACGAATGAAGCATGGGCTTGTTAGTCGGGGTGCGTTCATAACTGTGGCGTTCAACCTGGCAAAACTAAATCTCGAAAACGAACTGAAAGATCAGTCTGCCGGGATCCTTTTCCCAGTTTATTTCGCTTACAACGCTTCCTGCGATGTTTTTCGGAGAGCGCCTCCGGTAAAAGGAGCGCGGTCCTCACCCATTAAGCGTGATCACCTGCGAGGAGCTGGCCCATGGTGCGGTCGACTCGCGCTACGCGCTTGTAGGTCGGGCGTGGTTGGGTTCACGGTTTATCTGGTTAGCAGGCTGGTTTTCGGAAGGACATCGGTTTCGCGCGTTTGGAGCAGCTACATCTCCACGAAGTACGCGTTGTCGCAGATTTCGTCTCCATTCATTAGTGTCTTGGTTCTCTTGAAAGCTAGCTTCGGGTTGTAGGATTTCACCCAGGGCTCGTCTC
>JAPLHX010000272.1 GCA_026389415.1 Coprothermobacterota bacterium
AACTGATCGCGGACACTGCTGCGGTGGAATTGGACCTAGAGCAGGTTAGAAAGCTTTTTGACATCGACCAGACCCTTGCCTCCTGGTTGCTGGGCACCGACCACTTTCCCTCTGTCTCGCCGCAAGAACATGTGGAATCTGGATGAATGCCGTATGATTTGGGCTAGAATAGGATCAAGCGATTTAGGCGAACTATCTTGAGTTTTATGAAAATAGCCAAAGGAGGAGATAGCGAAGCTCTGACCTTAGGAAAACAGCGATCCCTGGTTTCCCCAGGTGCGCAATCATCTAAAAGACGGAGGTTTAAATGGCAAACAAACTATTCATCCCCGGTCCCACAGAAGTTCGTAAGGAAATACTGGACGAGTTGGCGCGACCACAAATCGGCCACCGCACGGAAGGTTTTAAGAAGCTGTTCGGCAGTTTGAAGCCGGGCCTAAGGGAGGTTTTCTACACGCAGAACGATATTCTGATTTCCACCTCCTCCGGATCTGGTTTTTGGGAGTCCTCCATCCGCTGCTGCGTAAACAAAAAGATTCTGGTCGCCGTAAATGGTGCTTTCTCTAAGAAATATGCGGATGTTGCCGAAGCGTGCGGACGCGAAGTCGTTCGAATCAAATACGAAGATGGACAAGCGGTCAAACCGGAAGAAGTGGAGGAAGCTCTTTCCAAAGATGGATTTGAAGCGTTCGCCATGGCGCATAACGAGACTTCCACTGGTGTCTGCTCCAGAATGGAGCCAATCGCGAATGTGATGAAGAAGTATCCGAACGTGCTCTGGTTCGTCGATGCCGTCTCTTCTTTAGGTGGAATCAAACTCGAGGTAGACAAGTTGGGTATCGACTTCTGCTTCACATCTTCGCAAAAAGCGTTCGCCTTGCCTCCTGGCATTGCCATGGCTTCAATCAGCCCGCGCAGTTATGAAAAGGCCATGAACGTTCCGGGTAAAGGATACTATTTCAACATTCTTGACCTGAAGAAAGAATACGATTCGGACCAAACACCTTATACGCCCTCGATCCCCCACCTGTATGCCCTACAAAAGCAGTTGGAGCGGATCAAGGTCGAGGGAATTGAAAACCGGTTCCGTCGCCACCAGGAAATGGCTGAATACACCCGAGCCTGGGTAAAGAAAGTCGGACTGGTGATGTTCTCCGAAGAAGGGTATCACTCCAACACGGTGTCCTGTATTTCCAATATCAAAGCCATCGATTTCAAGGCAGTGAAGAAAGAGCTGTCCGCGAAAGGATTCTCGATCGATTCCGGCTACGGCAAGATGAATGAGAAGTTGGAAGCGTCTGGCAAACCCAATACCTTCCGTATCGCGCACATGGGCGATTTGACACTCGAAGAAATCAAAGAACTTACCAGCGAGTTGGAAAGGTTCATCTCCTAAGGAGGACATGATGAAAGTTTTAGTTCCGGACAAGATTGAACAGAAGGTGATTGAAGTCTTCCGGCGTGGGTTATGACAATATCGATACGCAGTATGCTGCCAGCCTAGGAGTTGTGGTGGAAAACACACCATTCGGCAATACCAATGCTGCCGCCGAGCATACCCTGGCCTTGCTTTTCCTTCTGGCTAAAAAGATATTCCAAGGACAAGCGGAACTCAAGGGAGGAACCTGGAACCGGAAGTTAGAAGGAACCGAGCTGAAGGGGAAGACCCTCGGCGTGGTGGGTTTGGGTAATGTCGGCAAGAAAGTAACCAAAGTGGCGTTGGCGTTGGAGATGCATGTGATAGGATACGATCCCTACGTAGACGAAAAGTCAATGAAAGAGATTGGCGTAACCGGAGCAACGCTAGAGGAAATCCTGAAGTCTGCGGATTACATCACATTCCATCTACCGCTCAACGCAGAAACGAAAAACATGATTTCTAATGCCCAGTTTGCATTGATGAAAGATGGTGTGAGGATTTTAAACGTGGCACGGGGTGGCGTGATTGACGAGGGTGCGCTGGAAGAGGCGATTAAAGCAGGCAAAGTGGCTGGGGCTGCTCTGGATGTTTATGAGCAAGAACCACCCACCTGTCGCAGTCTGATTGAGAATGCCAGTGTGATTTGTACACCCCATCAAGGCGCATCCACCAAGGAAGCGCAGATCAATGTAGGACTGGATGCAGCGAACCAAGTGATCGCAGCTCTCAAAGAGCACAAAATTATCAGCTGTGTCAATGGAGTAAAAGCACTGAAGAACTAACAAAGAGAGCAATCAAGGCAAAACAGCCGGGAAGCATGGGGACCTCCCGGCTGTTTTTTAGATAAGGATCGTCAAGCGATACCGGTCAGAACATCTCTGATTCTGCGCAGAGCTACTTCCAGATTTTCCAGCGAATTGGCATAGGAGATGCGCAGGTATCCCTCGCCGGCACTACCGAAATCGCTGCCGGCAAGAACCGCTACACCTCCTTCCATCAAGATTCGTTCGGCTAACACGCGCGACGGGATGCCGAAAGATTTGATATTGGGAAAGGCGTAAAAAGCGCCTTGCGGCCGGCAGCAAGTTACCCCGGGGATTTGGTTCAAGCCCTGGACAATGAAGCTGCGCCGAAGATTCAATTCGGCCACCATCATCGCTACAGCATCTTGCGGACCCTCCAACGCTTCGATGCCGGCCATTTGGGTGAAAGCAGCGGTACAGGAATTGGAGTTAATCATTAGTAGTGTGATTTTTTCTGCCAGTGATGCATTCATTACGCCGAATCCCAATCGCCAGCCCGTCATTGCAAATGCTTTCGAGAATCCGTCAAGCAGGATCACTTGGTCTTTCATTCCTTGCAGTGAAACGACGGAGTGGTGATCGCCCTCGTATACAATCCGGCTGTAGATTTCATCGGAAAGGATGAGAATCTTACGATCGAGCGCCATTTCAGCGATAGCCGCCAAGTCGTCCTCACTGAGAGCGCCCCCGGTCGGATTGTGGGGGGAGTTCAGGATGATCAGCTTTGTACGAGGCCCTAGCAAAGTTTCCAGCTCTTTCGTATCCAGTCGGAAACCAAGCTCTTCCCGAAGGGAAATGGGAACCGGTTTTCCTCCTGCAAACCGGACCATGGATTCGTACGTTGGAAAACCAGGATTGGGCAGAATGACTTCATCGCCAGCCTCGATCAGGGCCAGGATGGCATAAAAAAGGATTGGCTTTGCACCGGGAGTGATCACAACCTCGTTCGGTGCAAACGCTACGCCGCGCGTGCGACTAACATAGTCTGCGATCGCTTTCCTGGCAGCGGGAATCCCTGCTGCCGGAGTGTAGTGGGTATATCCATCTCGGATGGCTCTTATTGCAGCTTCCTTGACGTTCTGTGGCGTATTGAAGTCCGGTTCGCCAATTTCTAAATGGACAATATCTCGGCCTTCTGCCTCAAGGGCTTTGGCCTTCGCCAGGACAAAAAAGGCTGATTCGCTGCTCAAACGGCTCATGCGCGCGGCATACATTTTTTCCCACTCCTTCTCGCTGTTCGGATGGTTTCAGTCTAACATGGCCAAGGAAATATACTGAATATTCTTTCCCTCTCTTTACTGGTATCCGGTTGAGGTGGCCGCTATAATCGCTTGATGATTGCTCGTTCCAGAGAACCCAAACAGCGAAAAGTCGTTGTACTTCTTTTACTGTTAGTCGCTTTCGGCATTTCCGCTTATTGGTGGCTTCCCCCTTTGTGGAATTTTTTGAGTGACCGACCGCGAATTGAACAATTCGTCCACGAGATGGGCTCATGGGGTCCTGTGGGTTTAATTGCCATGCAAGCCCTACAGGTCGTGTTGTTGCCGATTCCAGGCTTTTTTGGTCTGCTGGGAGGATTCCTCTTTGGTTTTGGTCCAGGACTCGTGTATTGCACCTTCGGAACGGTTCTGGGATCGATGATCGCTTTTACATTGGCGAAGTGTTTTGGCCGGCCCTTGGTCTCCCGTTTGGTCAAAGGCAAATGGCTGGGTCAAATTGATGAGCTGGCGAGGAACCGTGGTTTTTGGTTTTTTCTCCTGTACTACTGGGTTCCCTATCTGCCAAAGGATGCGATGTGCTATGTGGCCGGTCTGACACCGATTCGCAATGAAGTCTTTTTCGTAGCAGTCTTACTGGGTCGATTCCCAGGATGCGTCTCAGCCACATTGGTGGGGGCGGGAGTCTGGCAACTCGAGCTACCCCTATGGGCCTGGATCTCAATCGGGGTGGTCCTCTTGTGTGCGATCGGAATGGCCATTGGTTATCGCAAAAGGTTGGCAAAATGGGCGAAAACCATTCTGGAAAATGCAGGTCATCCGCAGAAGACGCAGGCGGGTTAAAGAAGTACGAGTAAGCCAATTCCTTCAAACAGCATAGAGACGCGTTGGACAGAAACCTTTCCTAGCCTTAGACTGAATAGTGCACTGAAGACAAGTCTAGAAAGGAAACATTGAATGAAAACGTTTTGGGAAGTGCTAGGCATCCTTTTTACCGTAATTGCGGTGGCATCGATGGTGACAATCATCGTTGAGATGGCTCGCAATTCCGAGATGATCACCTTCTCACAGGCTTTACAGACGATTGGAGTGCCCGCTTCGCTTTTAGCCACAGTCTGCGTATTGTGGACCATCCGGTACCAGCACGGAGAAACCAGAGCGACACTAAACGAGATTGCCATATCGGTGGCTCCGGAAGACGTCGAAGTAGGTGAATGCCTGACAGAAACACACGAAGAACAAAAGGAAGAGACGCAGGAGAAAATTGACGTCTAGAACCATCACCCGAAATAGAAAACGAAAGGCTCCTGCAACAGGAGCCTTTCGTTTTACAAATGATGCTTAACTATTTCTTTTTGGCTGGCTTCTTGGCGGAAGTCTTTTTCTCCTTGGGAGCTGGTTTCTTTGCCGGCATGGGTGTCCTCCTTTCACTTCCAGGTATTAGCCAAGCAGTTTGAGCAGGGATTCAAGACTTTTCCAATTGTCTTCTGCTCTCGCTTCAAGCTTGGAGACTCTCTGATCCAAGTCCCTTTTTATTGTGGAACGATTTTGCCATGTTTGCGCAAGTTTTTCAAAAATAATTTTTTCGGTAAGCGCGCCATAAGGTAGCGCTTCTTGCTCCAATAGATCGGCGAATGCCTTGACCTTGGGGTCATAAGACAAAGCCACGAATGGTGTGCGTGCCTTTGCAGCAAAAATCAAGGCATGTAGTCGCATCCCCACCACCAATTCCGCTCGAGATAGCAACCCAATTATTTCTCCGGGGGCGAATGTCCCATCCAAGCAGAGACTTTGCGGAATCGAACGAGCAAGAAATTGAGCCAAACTCAAATCAAAAGAGGCTTGAAAGGGCAGAAAAACCATACGAGTGCCCCATGCGTGCTGGAAGGCGGAGGCGGTCCGGACGAAAAGGTCCAGCGGGAACTCCTGTCCTTTCAGCGTCCGCAAGCAAAACAGCACAAAGGGAGGTTCAAGAGAGAAATTTCTCAATAACGCTTCTGTTTGATCAGACGAAGCTGGATCCAACATCAAAGCCAAATCCGCGGTAAGAGTGATGGAAGGCTTCTTTACGCCCAATGCGGACAATTCCCTAAGCGATGCCTCATCGCGGACGGTGATGACGGTAGATCGGTTTACCATCCAGCTTGTTAAACGGCGTTTCAACGAGGCAAGATCACAGGTTTATGGAATAGCAAACCGATGCCAATGATGCCGAGGTAGTACAGCAAGCTTCGGGAAGAGGTCACATCCTGCAATAAACCACCTCCGCCAGAGATGAGGATCCGGGACCGGACGATTGCCTTGATGATTCCGAACAAGTTCAACCGATTTACACTCGATACCTTGTGCTGGTACGCCGTCCGACGGGGATTGGCGGAGATGACCAGAATATCAAGCCGCGGGTCGCGGCGCAAAAGGCCAATCAAGGCTTGCAAGATGGTTTCGTCACCTGTGTTTCCGAAACCGTAATAGCCAGAGATTACCGCCTTTATGGGTGTCGAAACCACAAAATCCTCCAAAAAAAAGGAAAAAGAAGCAATAATCGAACGAATCTCCGGGGGTCAGTTACAACCCGGTACAGCCATTCTAACGAGAGAAGCTGAAAAAAGTGGGGCGCCCTGTGTTTGCGACCAGCCCACACTTCCAGGGAGCCACCAATTCCCAATGCGACACGGAAAGCTCTTGAGGGGAATGAAGCGATTATCTTTTCCTGCAAACCCGCTCCCATACCTACCATCAGCAAAGGGACGGTTGTTTCTGCAAGCTCTCGACCCAATTGCTCTTGCTCTCCTGCGGAAAAATATCCAGAATGCGTCCCGTGGATTTTCAAACCAGGCCAACGTGCAGCCAGATTTTTCGCAGCCTGCTCTGCTACTCCCGGATTGGAACCCAGGAAGAACGCGGGATAATTGTTGTGGGCGGCAAATGTCAACAGGGATTCCGCCAATTCGATTCCCGGGATCCGTTCCAAACGCTGTTTGTGCATCCTTCGTGCCGCCCAGGTAATACCAAATCCGTCAGGTACAACCAGATCTGCTGCTTGAATGATCTTGAGCAATGTGGGATCTTTTTGTGCCTTCAGTGCGATTTCCGGATTCAGGGTGACAACAGTGCGCCTCTTAACTTCCGTAAGCCACTCGTTCACCAATGAGGTAATCACAACCCGCGGCAGCGTAGATACGGGTAAGCCGAGTATTTCAATGGTTGGTAAATTCAACGCCCGAACCATTCCACTAGCTTCTTTACTGCCCGAACTACAGAATCCAGGTCTTCCTCGGTCATGCGGGCAAAAAGAGGCAAGGAGAGCAATTTTTGAAACACATGTTCCGCAACAGGAAAATCGTCAGGCTGGAGTCCGAAACGATCGCGGTAATAGGGCATTCGATACAGCGGGATGAAATGAACGGATGTGCCAATATTCTCAAGGCGCAGAGCTTCCATGAACTCGTCTCGTCCGACACGGAGATCCTCCAATTTCAGCTGTACGGGGAAAAGGTGCCAGGCATGACGTCCTTCCGCAAATGGAGGCGGTAAATCAATGGGAAGGGAGCCTAATGCTTTCCAATATTGTTGCACCCGGGTTTCTCTTCGCTTTTGAAAAAACTCAGTTTTGCTGAGTTGTACCAGCCCGATCGCCGAAGCAATATCCGTCAGGTTGTACTTGAAACCTGGTTTGACAACCTCGTAATACCAGGAACCTCCTTCGAGGTAACGGTTCCATGCATCACGATTAATTCCATGCAGACGCCAAACCTTCATAGACTGGGCCAGCTCCATTGATGAGGTAGTGTTCATCCCTCCTTCGCCGGTCGTGATATTTTTCGTTGGATAAAAACTGAAACAGGTGCAATCAGACGCCAAGCGGCCAATCTTTACTCCCTGCCATTCTGCACCGAGAGCGTGGGCAGCATCCTCCACAATGTGCAGGCGATAGGCATTGGCAATTTGCAGAATTCGGTCCATTTGGCAAGGGCGACCACCATAATGGACCGGGATGATCGCTTTGGTGTGTTTGGTGATCTTGGATTCGATCAAATTGGCATCGAGATTGAGCGTTTGTGGGTCAATATCTACCAGAACCGGTTTGGCGCCCTGATGGCATATCACATTGGCAGTGGCGGCAAACGTGAACACGGAGGTGATCACTTCATCGTCCGGACCAATTTCCAAAGCAGCTAGAGCCGTATGCAATCCACCAGTGCATGAATTGAAAGCAAGAGAGTAAGGAATCTCAATGTAACGGGAAAACTGCTCCTCAAATTCCAGAGTCCTGTGGCCGGTCGTGAGCCAATCGGAACGCAATACCGACGTGACGGCTTCGATCTCCTCCTCTTCCAACCAAGGTGCGGAGAATGGGAGGAATTGGTCTCGGGTAGCTTGACCCCCAGCAACTTTCGGTAGTGTCATTTTCTTCTCTCCATAAAGATTCGGGCGGCTTTACGGGATTCCAAGGTTTCTTCCAGCACATGAACAAGATCCCGAGTCAGTTTTTTTGCATCAAAGAAGGGTAAAGTTGCCGGTTCGATTACCGAGAACAAGCTTCCATCCGAGTACGCTTGATACAGCTTCTCCAAGGCCGCTGCCACGGAGTCCTCGCTTGATGGTTGAACCACAAAACCCACACCGGATTCCTTCAGCAAGTCCTTCGTCAACCCATCAGGCACCAAGGCAAGAATTGGTTTCTGAGCGGCAAGATACTCGAACAACTTTGCCGGGTAAATCTTTTCACCTCCCTGTTTCTCACCCAGGACGAGCAGCAATACATGGGATCGACGCATGACTGCGACAGAATGTTCGTGCGGAAGGAATCCAAGAAATCGAACCTCGTTTTCCAACCCCAAACCTTCCACCAGGGGTTTTACCCGACTCTGGAAAGGACCGGCAAACAAAACTTGGGTATTCTCCTTGGCTTTTGGATTGAGATCCAAGAACTTCTTCAACCCCAATAGGAAGAAAATGGGAGTCTGGGGACCATAGAAATCCCCGACGTAAGAGATTGTAAACCGAGGATAAGGGTCGGGGTGGGGGAGAGGATAATCTGCTGGATCAAAGCCATTGGTGATCATAGCGAAACGATCTGGTGGCATGTGGCTATATCGCTGTAGAAAATCCTCTTTGAAAAGTGGAGTGCACGTCAGAATGCGATCCGCACCTTCTACAACCACCTTTTCCAAAAACGCATTCAATCTTTGATGGGCTGATGTCGGGAAGTATAGAAAAGTGTTGGTGGACCACAAGTCGCGGAAATCAGCTACCCAGGGTATGGAAGTGCGGCGGGCCAAGCGCCATGCAACCAAATGTGCAGTGTACGGAGCAGATGTGGACACGATGCAATCGAAGGGTATTTTGCGGGTCAGAGCCACACCTTCTCTTGTAGCATCCGGCAGCCAACCAATCCGGTCATCAGGTAGAAAGAGCCAAGAACGAATCCTGCTCTTCCATGAGATGGGTAATTCTCGATATTCTTCTTTCAAAACCCTGAGGTTCAGTTCGCCGGAATCCAAACGCGGCAAGGCCTGGGCTGTCGTTGAAAGATTGGAAAGGCTGAACCGGGAGATCCAATGCAAAGGTTCCATCACCTCCGCCCGGACGACTCGATCTTCCGGCAGAATGTCGGATGGGACCTCGTCTGCTGGGAGAAACGGAGAAGGATCCGCTGTCAGCACATAGGGTTCCCAATCATACACCGGAAGATACTTGATGAACCGGAGAGATCGCTGAGCTCCCACTCCACCCAAAGGAGGATAATAATAGGAAACGAACAAGACCTTTTTCATTCCAAGCCGATCTTGGCAGCATCATCGTCGATTAACGCGAGAAGGAGGTTTGCTCCAAAAATGGGTTTCCTTTTTTGCTCTCTCACTCGGCTAACACCTCGCGATAGATCTGCTCTGTTTGATCTACCATTCCAGACAAAGAGAAATGGTCGAGAGCCCATCGCCGCCCCTGTTCGCCCAGCCACCGTGATTTCGCGGGGTCCTGCAGCAATTTCAGGATCTTGCCGGCGAAGTCTTGCGCATCCCCCGAAGCAGACAGGAAACCCGTCCGGCCATCCTGCACTACTTCCGGAATACCACCGACACGGGTGGCGACTACGGGTTTACTCCGGCTCATTGCTTCTAAAAGAGTAACAGGCAACCCTTCGGAGATTGAAGTCAACACGATGATGTCCATTGCTTCCACAATATCAAGAGGATCATTACGGTAACCGGTAAAA
>JAPLHX010000142.1 GCA_026389415.1 Coprothermobacterota bacterium
ACCGCCAGGGACTGATTATCGACGTCCGCTTCAACGGCGGGGGGCAGTACGCCGATTACGTGCTGGACCTGCTGCGGCGCATCCCGGCCGCCTGGATTGGCTTCCGTGACAACCAACCGGCCAGCGCCCCCGGTGCCTCCATCACGGGCCCAAAAGTGATGCTGATTAACGAATCGGCCGGCTCGGGCGGCGATTTCCTACCCTGGGCGTTCCGCGAGATGAGCCTCGGCCCGCTGGTGGGCCAACGCACCTGGGGCGGGTTGGTGGGGATGACTACCCTGCCCGCCTTGGTGGACGGAGGATCGGTGACGGCACCCAACCTGGCCATCTACGACCGACAGGGCCGCCTGATCACCGAGAACGTGGGCGCGCCGCCGGACGTACAGGTGGCCGCGGATCCCACGGCGCTCTTCGCCGGACGCGATCCGCAATTGGAGAAAGCGGTGACCCTGGCCTTGGCCGCCTTGCCGGTGGAACAAATCCCGGCGCCCACGCTGCAGGCTGGAGCTTCGGCCGCGCCGACGGGTACGCCGACGCCGTGGGTTACGGCTTCCGCTTCCAGCACCTCACCCCCCTCCGCAACCCCCTCTGCAACGGAAGATCCCGTGCCATCCCCCACCCCGGGGTTGGCCTAGTGGGTGTGGCTGCTGATCGGTGCCGGAAGCATGGCCTTGGTCGCGCTGGCTGTGGGGCTGGTTCTAGCCGGGAAGAGAGGGCGATAGGAAGCAGAGCTTTCTCGGTGGTCCGCACCCAATGGTTGATGATTTTACTGGCTGATTATCCGACCGGATATCGAATCTCTGGCTTGCGAAAGCAAAATGCCTGGGATATGATTCCATAAATTCATCCAAAAATGTGGAGTAATTATGGCTGAATTTATAGAGCGGTCGGTGAAGCTTGGCTCGTCTCTCGTGCCCGGCAAGGCGCTGATCCTGTACGGGCCCGCGCAGGGCCGGTAAAACGACCTTGCTGGAGAGGGTTCTTGCTTCCTGTGGTCTGCGCTACCGCCTGGAAACGGGGGACGATGCCCGAGTCCGCCATCTGCTCGAATCGGGTGATCCCAAGCAGATTGTCGCATTCGCCGAGGGGTTCGATCTGGTGGCCATTGACGAGGCGCAACAGATTCCGGGCATCGACATCGGGCTGAAGATCCTGGTCGACCATCTCCCCGATCTGCGAATCATTGCCACCGGCTCTTCATCGTTCGATCTGGCAGGAGCGGTCGGGGAGCCGCTCACCGGGCGGAAACGGATCCTTACGCTTTTTCCAATTAGCCAAATGGAGTTGGAGCAGAAGTTCAACAGTTATGACCTGCGCCAACGGTTGGAGGATACCCTTGTCTACGGCTCTTATCCGGAAATCATCGTGACCAAGGGGCGAAAAGGTAAGATCGAACTGCTGGAGAAACTGGCCGGTTCCTATCTACTGAAAGACGTGCTGGCGTTGGAGCGAATCCGCTCATCACGCACGCTGGTGGAACTCTTGAAGCTGATTGCCTTTCAGGTGGGAAACGAAGTGTCGCTGAAAGAGCTGGCCACCCAGGTCAAGCTGGATCTGAAAACGGTCGGACGCTATCTGGAGATACTGGAAAAGGGCTTCGTCATCTTTAGGGTGGGGGGCTTCAGCCGCAATCTGCGTAACGAGGTGACCCGTAAGGCAAAATACTACTTTCTGGACAACGGGGTACGCAATGCGGTGATCGGCCAGTACAACCTGCTTGATTCTCGCAATGACGTCAGCGCCTTGTGGGAGAATTTCGTGGTGGCCGAGCGTCTGAAGAAACGAGCATACACTGGGATCTACGGAACCTTTCACTTCTGGCGCACCTACGACGGGCAAGAGATTGACTATGTCGAAGAGCGTGACGGCGGGCTGTTCGGTTTTGAGTGCAAATGGTCGTCAAAACAGCGGGAAAAGCCACCGAAAAAATGGCTGGAATCTTATCCGGGAGCAACATTTGAACTAATTACGCCGGACAAATAT
>JAPLHX010000189.1 GCA_026389415.1 Coprothermobacterota bacterium
GTATCTTTTCCTCGTTTGTTCATTTACTTCCTTCTTTGCCATCCGTATGGATGGTACATGGAGTTAATTGCAAATACGAAATCGGTTTCCACTTGTCAACCTTGAACCCCATTTTTTTCAGCTGAGTAATTCTGGATGAGGGTTGCCTTTGCAGTCAGTACGAAGCAACAATGAGGTTGCGGACACCTCCCACAACATTTCTTATTGGTTCAATACATTGAGGAGGCGTGGGAGATGATTCCGGGAAACCAGCAGGATTGTTGTGATTTATGCGGGCAACGGTTTCACAAAGAAGTTGTCGTAAGCAGGTTAAGTTAAAAATCACCGGTGCCACGATCTATCCTGGTGGCACCGGTGACCAGGAGGATATGGGTTACGGCTGTTTCATCGTTTAGACGCTGCGGGACAGCAGATTATTCTTGAACCCTCTCTTGGAAGCAACTTGGAGCGGTTCCAGCTCAACGGCATGACTCGAATCGAACATGTATCAATGCAAACCTGTCGACTGACAGCAGTTGCTCGAGGAATGCCGCTCCATTGAGAATCACACGGAAATACGTTCTGTGAATCTACCAGTGTCGCTATGTTTCGGGGTGGGTGACTGGGTGCTTGTACTGATTACCAGGATTAAAGCTAGGATTCCACTCCCTTTATGCAGAAAAACCCTCCGGCCAAATGAGAAGCTCCGGCCACTGGACAGCCTCCACAACGACAGCCCTTGGCCGGTAACGGACAACTCGTCTTCCCTCGGGCACAATATAGACCTTCTCCCTGTTCTGCCGGGCAAGGCGTTGCCTTGTACGTCAGGCAACTATTGCAACGGCACTTGGCGGCGTTTTCTGCAGAATCGGCAACATTGGCCACAATGAACCTCCTCAGTATTTTCTCTATTGTCGCACAGACAATGGATTGGTTTGCGGAATGAGGAAGATGATTGAACCGAAAACCAAGCGGAGGACTGCTTATGATTGATGATTCAAGCGGAAATCTGGCGCGATCGAGTGGTCTCGAATAGGGGCCGGGTTTCCATTATTTCCCGGATTTACCGTTTCCGGAATTAAGCTTGCCGCTAGGACTTGGGGATTACGACCGGGGGATTCAGACGCTTGTGCACGGTTTCACCCTTCCAAGTCAACCCGGGATGTCGGTTGATTCGTTCCACCATCGCTGCATCTTGCGTTAGTAGTTCCCCTCGTAGTTCACCGTAATCCAGCAATCGATCCAAGAACTCATGTTCCTGCTCCTGCAGAGGCAATACCGCTGCCAGGCTGCTTCGGCATTCTTCGGTGATCCGATCGCTGTACGTTTCGATCTTTGTATCCTGCAGCGTTTCTTTGCGCAGGAGAGGGACTAACCGCGTACGGAATTCCTCGCTGCGGAAAGAGACATCTTGTACCTTGATGGTACGCCAGTCGCGCTCGTTCATTGCCCCAAACAACACAAAACCCAACCTCAGACGTTGCTGGTCAAGGCCTTCCTGTTCCAGTAACGTGTGAGCATCGAATAAATCAACACTAACCTTGCGACAGAACAGTGCCACGATCTTCTCAGCGGCCAACTCGTGTAAATCCGTCACCGGTGCAGAGACCACTCCACGGCAGGCGAACGGCTGCGAAGAGTGAAAAAGTATTGGCCACAGCGGACGACGAAAAAGGAAATGGAGATTAATGGATAACCCCCCTTGACCCACCAAGGGACTACGGTACGATGTCTCCCAGGTCCAGCAGTTATGTTCTTTGCGCGGCTCGTAAAGAAGCAGCCCAGTCTTTTGGCACGCAGCACGCAAAGCAGCGATCATTTGCGTTCGTTCCCCATCTGTTTCTTTTTCATTGCCGGAACCCAGGTAGTTCAGCTCTAAATCCACCGACAAGCGTGGCAGGGGAAAGTAGAACAAATTGATTGCCGTACCACCTTTTACGGCAAACCGTTCTCGCAGATAAGGGTGAGCGACGAAGGCTTCTAGCAACGAAAGTGCGGTAAGGGCCTTTTCAACCATTTCCGGGCGGAAGCTCACCGATGTAGCATCCTGCTCCAATTGTTTGCGAGGTATCATGTCCGTTCACCATTCCATTTCCAGATTGAGTCCGGTACAACTAAGTTCCAACGCTTGATAAAATGTGCATCCACACGGTGACTGCGTTGCAGATAATGTTTAGAACGAGGTTTTCCTTTCTCCAAACGTCGTAGGATCGCCTCATTGGCAGGAACCATTTTGCGGTGCTGTTCGAGGAAATAGCCAACCCGTGCAATCGTGGTGGCATTTTCCAACGCTAGGGCATAACGGACGACAAAATCCAAGTCGATTGCCACAAAACAGGTAAGGTCCTGCCAGATATCCACCCAGTGACCGCAAAGGTCCGGACGATTCAGGATATCCACCAATGTGCGTTCGGGTTGCGTGACTCGTATCAGCACTGTCATCCATTTGAGAGTGGCTATGCCCATCTTTTCCCTATCATTGCGTAACAAGGCCGCGGGGGGATGTACTGGGCGGTAAAGGGTTCCACGAAAGGTAAAAGTGCGCGGAGTGTGCCGCGTCAGATAGGTACAAATCGATTGAATAGGCAAAGCATTTTGGTGGAAATCCAAGGCGCTTCGATAAGCCAATACCGCATCTTCTTGCAGATTGGAAGCGAGCAAATAGAGATCCGGTTGAACTGAAGGCAATACGGTTCCTTTGGGCACAACTGCATATAGGCCCCGCCGTACCTGCAACAATCGCCCTTCACGCTCATGATAAGCTAGGAGCAACGTGATGTTCCGCGGGTTCGTTGGTCCTCGCTGCGCCAGGTGCGCTTCGAATTCCGTGCGGCGGAAAATTGGCATAGAGGAAAAAAAGTCGCTTGTTTTCACAGTGAATAGCCGTTGCACAACGCATAGCGAATTTATACCTTTTGCTAAACATTGTCAACTGTTCTTTTGAAACGAAGTGCACCCATTTTATGTTTTCTTTTGGGTATGGGTTCTTTTGGGATCAAGCAGAGGATCCGAAAGAGCCAACCACCCCCAGGATCGATTAGGATGGGACAGGATCGGTGCAAAACAAAGGGGTCGGCGCTGGAATGTCTCCAGAGGCTGTCCCGAATGGCTTCCGCTTGACCTCAATCCCCCCCATCCTGTATCTAGAAGGAAGGGTTGGCTCACTCAAGTGGAGCCATTCCCCTCAATCATTGCCGAGTATTACAGAAGAGGAGCCATATGCCGCGTCTGGAAGCGTTTGACGTGCAGCAACTCCTGGGGCTCAGCGAGCAGGAAGCTGCACAGCGATTGACTCAGGAAGGACATAACGAATTACCCTACACCGAGAAACGGGGATTCGGGAGAATCCTTCTAGAGGTTCTCCGGGAGCCGATGTTCCTCCTTCTGATCGTGTGCGGCAGCCTCTACCTGATCCTGGGAGAGTTGACTGAAGCCCTGCTCCTGCTCGGTTTCGTATTCATCATTATTGGGATCACCTTCTTCCAGGAACGTCGCACAGAACGTGCCTTGGAAGCATTGCGAAACCTAGCGAGTCCCCGTGCCCTGGTGGTACGTGATGGTGTTCAGAAGCGAATCCCCGCCCGTGAGCTAGTACACGACGATGTGATGCTCTTGGCAGAGGGAGATCGAGTTCCGGCAGATGCCATATTACTGGCCAGCGAGCACATGCAAGTGGACGAGTCGCTGCTTACTGGGGAATCGGTCCCGGTGCGCAAAGCGACCTGGAATGGCAGCCAGGCCATTGAACGTCCCGGTGGAGACGATCAACCTTTCGTCTTCTCCGGTACCCTGGTGGTGAAAGGGCACGGCATCGCCCGGGTAGAACGCATCGGCTTTGCTACAGAGATGGGTAAGATCGGTAAGGCTCTACAAACGGTGGGCACAGAGCAAACCAATTTGCAGCGTCAGACCAAACGTATCGTCCGCGACTTCGCTTTGGTCGGTCTGACCGCCTGCCTGGCTATCATCTTGGTGTTCGGCCTTTCTCGCGGCAACTGGATGGAAGGCTTACTAGCCGGAATCACTTTGGCCATGGCGATGCTGCCGGAAGAATTCCCCGTAGTGCTGACTATCTTTCTCGCGTTGGGCGCTTGGCGAATTTCCCGCCACCAGGTACTGACACGTCGCGTTCCGGCAGTGGAAACATTGTGATCTGCGACCGTACTCTGTGTGGACAAAACCGGCACTCTTACCTTGAACCAGATGCGAGTCACCCATTTAGCCATCAATAACGAAATCTGCGCGGTAGGGGAAGGAACTTCCCTACCCAACCATTTCCATGAGTTGGTGGAATACAGCATCCTGGCCAGCCCCACCGACCCCTTCGATCCGATGGAAAAAGCAATGAAGGATCTGGGAGAGCACGCCTTGAATCAGACTGAACACCTGCACCAGGATTGGCTGTTGATTCGGGAGTATCCCCTTTCCGATGAGCTGCTGGCTATGTCTCGGGTCTGGGCGGCACCTGATGGTTCCGGCTATCTGATCGCGTCCAAGGGAGCACCCGAAGCAATGGCCGATCTCTGTCACCTTTCAGAGGCGCAGCATGCGGAGATGGAACTACAGATCGAAGTCATGGCCAACCAAGGTTTACGCCTGATCGGTGTAGCTCGCGCCGTCTTCCAGCCCGGAAATCTCCCTGGAGAACAACACGATTTCGTTTTCGAGTTCCTCGGCCTGCTGGGCTTAGCTGATCCCATCCGGCCGGAAGTGCCTCAGGCTGTGGCTGAGTGTTATACCGCCGGCGTACGCGTGATTATGATCACCGGTGATTACCCCGGAACCGCTAAGAACATTGCCCGTTCAATCGGTCTAAGCTACCCCGAACAGACCATCACCGGCCCAGAACTGGACCGGATGAGCGATGAGGAGCTGCAGCAAAGGATCCGCAGCGTAAACGTGTTTGCTCGCGTTGTGCCGGAGCAGAAGCTGCGCTTGGTGAAAGCACTGAAGGCCAATGGCGAAATCGTAGCGATGACCGGAGATGGGGTCAATGATGCCCCCGCTCTGAAGTCGGCGCACATCGGTGTCGCCATGGGTTGTCGCGGCACTGATGTAGCCCGCGAGGCGGCTTCTTTGGTTCTATTGGACGACAACTTCGCTTCCATCGTGCAGGCCGTGCGTCTGGGTCGGCGGATCTTCGACAACTTGCGCAAGGCGATGTCATTTATCGTATCCGTGCATATCCCCATCGCCGGCATGTCCCTGCTACCCGTTTTCCTGAACTGGCCGTTGGTGCTCCTACCGGTGCATGTGGTGTTCCTGGAATTGATCATCGACCCAGCCTGCTCGGTTGTGTTCGAGGCGGAAAAAGAAGAACTGGATGTGATGCACCGGCCACCCCGCCGAGTGAACGCAGCCCTTTTCGATCGAAATACCATGCTGCGCAGTTTGACCCAAGGAATCTTTGTGTTGGCTGCTGCGCTCGGGGTTTTTACTATCGCCCTTCCTTCTGGAGGGGATCTCGTAGCCCGCGCGGCCAGCTTTCTCACGCTGGTAGTGGGTAACCTGGGTTTGATTTTCTCCAGCAGAACGACGAGCGGTTCCTTCCTTCGAGCGATGAAACGCCCCAATCCCACGCTGTGGTGGGTCTGCGGGGGAACCAGCTTGCTGCTGGTGCTTTCGCTCACCTTGCCATTTTTGCAAAACTTATTTCAGTTCGATCTGATTCCTTGGAGTACAGCTGCCATAGCGGTGGGAGCCGGCTTACTGGCTTTTCTGCTTATGGAAGTCGCCAAAGTTGTTTTCTTTCGAACGCGAGTACAAAAGAAGGCAATCTAAAAGAGCAGTTCCTTCCTGCTACAATAGCTGCAACATTTGACAGGAGAACACATCGTGACAGAGGCAGTTAAGTTGGAGCAAATCCGGGAGAAAGCACTGCAATTGGGGGTCAAGACCGCAAAACTGATCTCTGCAGATCAGATTGTGGTGGAGAACAGGGTGGTATTGAAATGTCGGGTGGGCTGCGATGAATACGGTCGGAAAATGACTTGTCCTCCTTATGTACCTTCGGTGGATGCATTTCGAGCGATGCTTCGCGAGTATCGTTGGGCGCTTCTGATGAAATTCCAGTCGCAGGCTCATCTGACGGGAGAGGCTGCCCGCAGTTTGCTTCGTTGTGAGTACGATCCCACGACGGACCCGGCAGAAAAAGAAAAAGTTACTC
The DNA here is from genome assembly GCA_026389415.1 of Coprothermobacterota bacterium. Taxonomy (GTDB): domain Bacteria; phylum Caldisericota; class JANLFM01; order JANLFM01; family JANLFM01; genus JAPLHX01. The sequence continues at coordinate 6,146 of JAPLHX010000189.1, forward strand.
AGTTTTGGTCTGTATGGAAATCCCAGAAGAAGGAGATCCTGCTGGCAGTGTTGGAGCTGGAGAAGACCGCATTTAATCTGGGCTTCACCTTTGCTCTTGGTTTCACGTCGGGATCGTGCGGATTGTGCCAAACCTGTCATCCCCAGCAGGGGATTTGCGCCCATCCGACCATGGCTCGACTACCAGAGCACGCCGTGGGTATCAACATGAAACAGACAATGGCTAACGCCGGCCTCCCGCTGACTTTTCCCTTCAACAAAACTCCCGAACCAACGAGTCTGCTGCTGATTGACTGAACTAAAAACGGGCAGGGTTTACGCCCAAAGCACCGGCCTCGGTACCACCTTCCCAGACATACCAAAGGATCACTGGGCTTCTGTGCACATCGAGGGGGCTGTTGCCAATGGACTGGTGGAAGGCTATCCGAACGGCGGCTTTTAAAAGGCCGGGTGACGCCGGCCGACATGATTACGGTAGCTGTGCGGGCGAAAGACTGGGCGATGCGAAAACCGACGCCCGGTTGACAAGTGGCTGAATTGGACGGTAGCGTGCGCCCAATGACCGCCACAGACTGGTTTTTCCTTTGTGTGGGCACCGCGGAAGCCGATACCCTGTTGCACCCCGGCCATGATCCGCACATCCTGGCTGTTGATCTACAAGGCCGGCCGCAGCTTGCTGCTAATATGCCCGCCACTCGTGCCCAGACCTCGGTATGCTGTTGCGGAGCTTGGAAGTTAGGCGCAGGTCGGATCCATTGCCGATTCCATCTGATGATCATCGACTGAGTTTTCATTGCGATCGATCTGTTTCACCATCCGGGCTTTTTTTAAAGCAACATGATAAAACAGACACTAAAAGGAGGTGCCTAATGGGAAATCTCGCTTACAGCACGCAGTCGCCGGAAAAAATTGGCGCAAATGTGGAGGAAATGCTACGCAAAGAACTGGCGGTATCCACATCGATTCCCTATCAGGTGGAAGACGCCAATGTATCCAAGACCACGTTTGGCACCGTTCTAGGGGAGGGATTTGGCTTGTTGTTTGGCCGCCGGGAGGTGCTGCTGTTTTCCCTGAACTTCCAGATCCAGCAACCCCGCCCTGCTCAGTTGCAGGTTCATCTAAACCGGCAGGGGATCGGCTGTCATGGCGGCTCGTTGCTCTATCGAACCCCATTGAACAAAGCGGTGGATGGGGAAGTCTCGTTTGACGACCGTGGTCGCTGGAACGGGGACCCTGCTGCGGTGCAAAAGCTGAGTGCCAATCGGGAACTGTCCAAAAGACTGACGAATTTTGCCCGGATGCGGTCTAATGTCGGAGGTATAGACATCCAGATCTCGCGCCTGGCCAAGATTCTCCCCCAGGAAAATGGCTCCCTGCTGGTAATCAACACCCTGCCCAAGATGTTGGCGATGGGCTTTTCCGCTTCGCTGGACGCCAAGGAATTCTTCGCTCTGGCAGCATTAATCGAGATCATCTTGTAAAGAAAACCAGGGTCGCCAGAGGCTATTTGCTAAAAAACGCATCGAACAAACCTCTGCAAAAGCGTATTTGTGTGATCAAATACTTTCCGTGTAGTTCAAGCGCAGAAACGGATAGGATTTGCACCATACGTACACCATACTTGCAAGGCGCTTACGCCATCAAAGCACCAGTCAAGCCAGGCTGATTCCGGATGCCCGATTCTAAGACGTTTACTTGCCTCACCTACCACAATGCCAAACGAGTCAGGCGCTACACTCCTAGTTACCCGCCCAGGCTTCAGGGGGGGATTCTCTATGGAAAGCGGACAAAAATACATTTTGGCGCAGGCAAGGGTGAAATGACGATTGAAGCGAACCAGGGGGCAGATTCGCGCTACCCGCAGAGAAATGGAAAGGGAGTGACACCAGGTGAGTCAGTATCCTGAAGCACCCTCACTGGAGGAACGTAAGAAGCTGCGCAAACCCATCCGAAAAGTGAACAAAGAACATCGCGAAAAGCTCACCCGCCTGCAACGATTTGCCATGTGGATCACCCGGCACATTGGCACCATCGGTTCTTCCGAATCATCGTCGACTGGAC
>JAPLHX010000112.1 GCA_026389415.1 Coprothermobacterota bacterium
CAGGATGACAGAGAGGCAAGATCCTTCACTGCGTTCAGGATGACAACCAAGTGTCATCCTGGTACGCCTCCCACCCGTGTCTCCCTGAGCCGTCTTTGCGAAGGGTCTGGCCTTGAGTCTTTCAAGTACAAGTCACAGGCAAGATCCTTCGGCTGCGCCTCAGAATGACAACCTTTTTTGTCACCCTGAGCCGTCTTTGCGAAGGGTCTGGCCGTTCGCCTCTGAACCTCAACCGCTACGGCAAGATTCCTTCCCCGCGGAGTTTACCCTTGAGCGAAACGAAGGGTTACAGGCAAGATTCCTTCGGCTGCGCCTCAGGATGACAACCTTTTTTGTCACCCTGAGCCGTCTTTGCGAAGGGTCTGGCCGTTGGTCTTTGAAGGCAACTGCAAGATCCTTCAGAGCGGAGTTTACCCTTGAGCGAAGCGAAGGGTTCCAGGCAAGATTCCTTCCCCGCGGAGTTTACCCTTGAGCGAAGCGAAGGGTTCCAGGGCAGGCCTTCGCTGCGCTCAGATACTGAACATCCTATTGGCGTTCGGCGGGACAAAGAAAAAAATAAAGCATAACGCAGATTGCATTGTATTTTGCCAAATTAGGGTTGGCAAGTAATTACAGGGAAATAGGATGCCTCCGTGGCAAAGCGCGACAGGCGGTTGAGCGGCAGGAGGGTTCAGGCGCGTAGAAATGGCTCTGGGAGACTCTGAAAAAGTAGTCTGTCCCTTTTTTCGGTCGTTTGACGGAGAGATGGTAGCTGGCCATAATTTGGCCCGAGAGGGGATCGCTGCCAGACACACAGACTCTATCTCAACAGCGTCCACCGAGGAACCATGAAACAACAATCGACACTTCAAACGGAGCGACTGATTCTGCGACCCTTTACAATGGCCGATACACACGACGTGCAGCGCCTGGCCGGAGAGCGAGCGATCGCGGACACGACACTGATCGTTCCCCACCCCTACGAAGACGGCATGGCCGAACAGTGGATCGCCACTCATCAGCCGAAGTTCGAAGCGGGAGAGTTGGCCAATTTCGCGGTGGTCCTTCGCGGAACCGGGGAACTGGTCGGTGCCATCGGCCTGGTGATCCACCGCCGTTTCGACCGGGCCGAATTGGGCTACTGGATCGGACGTCCCTATTGGAAGCAAGGCTACTGCACGGAAGCTGGGCGTGCGGTGCTGGAATACGGGTTTACCGAACTAAACCTCAACCGCATTCACGCCTGTTATTTGAGTCGGAATCCCGCTTCAGGCCGGGTGCTGGAAAAGCTGGGGATGATGCGAGAAGGATGCCTGCGGCAACACGTCCAGAAGTGGGATCGGTTTGAGGATCTTGAACTGTTCGCCATCTTGAAGCAGGAATGGGAACGCACAGTGAACCACAGGCAGCCTGATCTACAAAATCGTAATCCATCCAAAAAGGAGAACGACATGGCCGCAAACACCCCAGCCATTTCGAAAGACGCTGTGATCTCGCTGCGGGAAGTCACCAAGGACAATCTCGCGGCAATCCTGGCCTTGGAGGTAGCTGACCACCAGAAACAATTCGTCGCCACAAACGCCAAGTCGATCGCACAGGCGCATTTTGCGGGCGACGAGGCCTGGTTCCGCGCGATTTACGCGGATGAAATGCCGGTGGGATTCTTGATGCTGGAGGACGACCGGGAAAACCAGGCATATTTCCTGTGGCGCTTCATGATCGATCAGCGGTTCCAGCGCAACGGTTTTGGCTGGAAGGCGCTGGCGCTGCTGGTGGACCATGTCAAGACCTTGCCCGGAGCCCAAGAGCTACTCACCAGCTACGTTCCCGGCAAGGGGTCACCTGGCCCCTTCTATCACGCCTACGGCTTCGTCGACGACGGCCGAGTGGAAGATGATGAGAACGTCTCGGTGCTGAAGCTGTAACAAGACCTCCTGCTGATGGTGCTGATCGCGCCGAGCGGAGAGGCGGCGGAACGTACCCATGGAGTCGGGAAGTTTACAAGGTGTGTCCCGTGAACTCCAATGGAGAAAAGCGCGCGTCTGCCGACACTCCACCATTATGGACGACCTGTTCTCTCCTTCTCTAGTCATACTTGCCTTTGCGGTCGGGTGCCCATCAAAAAAAGGAGGTATGGTCAATGTCTCCCTTCACCATTCTGGGTTACGCAGCAAGGGCGGTGGGACAGCCGCTGGAGCCATTTCACTACCAGTCCGGAACTGGGCGATCAGGAAGTTCGGGTCTCCATTACCCACTGCGGTGTCTGCTACACCGACATCCACGGCATTGACGACTACTGCGGGATTACCACCTATCCTTTCGTGCCAGGTCACGAGATCGTTGGATATGTGTCGGCCGTGGGTCGCGCCGTATCGAGCTTGAAGGAAGGGGACTGGGTCGGCATCGGGTGGCAAGGTCGCCCGTGCATGCAGTGCGAGTGGTGCTTGCAGGGAGAGGAGCAGCTCTGCCTGGACATCGTCCGATCGGGAACATGGGTACCCTATGGCGGCTTCTCCACCTCTGTGGTGGTGGACAGCCGCTTCGCCTACCCAATACCTGAGGCGATGCCCTCCGAGGTCGCCGCCGTATTGATGTGCGCCGGTGTAACGGTCTACTCCCCTCTCCGATCGTACGCGGCCGGATCATCGCAAAAGGTCGGTGTGATCGGCGTGGGTGGCCTGGGCCACCTTGCAATCCAATTTGCCCACGCCCTCGGCCACGAGGTCACGGCCCTTTCCTCCTCGCCAGAGAAGAAGGAACAGGCGCTTGCCTTCGGCGCAGATCACTTCATCGTTGCGGGGGATCCAGCGACTATGCGGCAAACGGACTACTACTTTGAACTGCTGCTTTGTACTGCTCACGGCGAGATCAATTGGGAATCCCTGTTGATGACCTTGCGGAAGACCGGAAAGTTGATCTTGCTCGGCTTCCACAATGTGGCACTCAATTCAACAGACCTTGTGGCGCACCAACTGTCAATCACAGGTTCCTTCCTCGGCAACCGGGCTACGATGCAGGAGATGCTCTCGTTTGCGCAGGTGCATCGCATCGTACCTACGGTCGAACTGATGCCCATGACCCAGGTGAACGAGGCGATCCAGAAAGTGAAGGAGAACAGGGCGCGCTACCGGATCGTGCTGGTAAACGACAGGAGCCGCATGGGGGGCTGATCGAATCCCACCAATGCTCGCACGTGGGGTAGAACGCCCAAGCCGGGGGGACTGTTAGGCAGGAGAAAGCAGCATGGAAACGAAAATCGACCAGAGTATGCGAACCGGCAGTGGCAGGGGTCATCACGGCGCCGTGCGGATCCTCCGCTGGATCGCCCGGATCTGGAGCCTGGTGGTGTTGGTGGTGGCCCTGTTGATCGTGATCCTTCCCGACCGCTACGCGGTGTATCCAGTCCCGCTTTCGGACTGGGTCCTGCTCAGCTTTTACTGGATCGCGATCCTGGGGTTGTTGATCGCCTGGCGGTGGGAGGCCCTGGGCGGGGCGCTGGCGATTGCGGCGGTGTTCGGGCGGTCGGTCGCCTTCTATTTCATTAGGGGAGTCTGGCCGTTCGACCTTTCGTCGATGTCGATCCTGGCGGTGGTATTTGTCCTGCTGGGAATCCTCTATCTGGTCTGCTGGAGGATGTCCCGCCACCACCACTCCGAGGTGCCCCCAGAGTACAAGCCCGTCTCAACCGGCGGCAAGTGAGCGGTGGGTCCACTTGAGAACAGCAACCCGTCCCCGGTTGCCAAAATAGCAGGGAACGGTTCGCCCTTTTTACCACGAGCAGCTTTGACCCGGCCGTGCGTCGACAGACTCGGGAAACTGTCTGTTTCTTGCATCATCCCCCTTGCATCATCCCCCGAACCGTCGGGTAGGACGGCCTGCACCTCTCACGAAGCAGGGGCTGCCAGAAGGCAACCCCCCTGTGAGTGAAGGTCCCCAATTACGGCACGATGAACTCGTACCCCAGCCGCCGGAAGACGTCGGCGATCAGGATCTGGCCCTCGAGGCTGGTATGTTCCCCGTCTCCCCCGATCCAGCCCTTGTCCCGCGGGTCTTCTTGATGGTTCGCTCCGTTGAACGCGGAGAAAATGTCCGCCGATAGGAATCCGTGTTCCGTCGCCACTTCCGCCAGAATCTGGTTGATTCGTGCCCAGACGGGAATGATCTCCTCTAAAATGCCCCACTTTTTGTAATCGCTATAAATGGGACAGTAGAACTGCTGCGTGCGAATGAGGGTCGGCTGTCCTTTCCGCAGGGTCAGGATCTCGTCGGCGATGGCGCTCATGTCCGCCTTGTACTTGGCGAAGGCCTGGTCCGAGAAATCCTTCTCATGATCCGGTCCCGTTCCCGGACCGGTGACCATGTACCAACCCAAGTACGGAGTGGGATTGGACTCGAAGGTGATGATCTCCGCCTTCGCCAGGTCCGCCCGCCAACTGGTCGAGGTTTTCACCAGCTTTAGTTGGCTGACACAATCCTGTCCCAGATCGGTGCGACTGATCACCTCGACGGTACTCCCCAGGTCCTTGGCGATGCTCGTCGCGTAATACTGATGGAACCCCCAAGCCTCGGAATCCCCCATTACCACATAGTGCCAGACCGTGTCCGTGATGGTGGGTAAGATCAGTTGGGGGGCGGAGTAGGCAATGGTGACCTGATTGTCCTCGGCCAGCCAGTCCACCTGCGCCCCCAGCCCTTCCGAGACGAAACGGACCGGCACGAAGGTGCGGGAATCCTGGATGATGGGCGGAGCTTCCAGCTTGCTCTCCACACCGTTTACGGTCGCCGTGTCTTTTCCCACCCAGAGACCGATCACCTTGGCGTCCAAGACAATCACGATTTCCTGATTGGCATCGATCCAGTCTACCTTGGCGCCCAGCGCCTCCGAAACGAAACGGACCGGCACCAGCGTGCGCCCATTCTGGATGAAGGGCGCTACGTCCATCGACTGCGTTTGCCCGTTCACCGAGATCTCCTTTTGACCGATCCACAGTTGGACGGTGGTGCTTCCGGCCAGCACCGGCGCCACTACCGGACCATAGGCGGGAAGAAAAAGGCCGGCTAAAGCCAGAGCCACCACGACGAACCACGACACTGCTCTCCTGTACATCACGCTGTATCTCCTCTCTCTTTTGCGCATCATACCCTCTCTTCTCTCTCGCCCCCGGCGCGTTCAATCAACGGGGAGGCATCCCGCCGGAAGGCTTCACCACGCTTCAGTTCACCCACAGGCAGAGGATGGAAGCGGTGGCAGTCACCTCTTGCCCCTCCGCCTCTGCCACCAAGCGGAAGGCCCGTAACCCACCCGCCGCAACCAGTTCGATCGAGGCGGCTTGGCCGGCCTCCAGTGTCCCATCGGCGATCACCTCACCCTTGCTTGCCTTGCCCAGTATTACAAAGGGATGGCGTCTCTGTCTATCCCCTCGCTCCCCCTGGTTTTTTCCGCGCGCATTCCTTTCAGGCGATGACAGGGAGGTGAACCGGTCCGGAAGAGCGTAGGCTATCTCGTAACAGGATACCGCCCGCCGATAGGCGGCAGTATGAACTGCGCCAAGCTCGGCAGATGGAGAAGTGTGGAGCAGGGCCACCATCAGGAGTTGCCGGCGCGGGGGGGGGCTTGGGCGCCGAGCGGTACAACAGCCAGTTTGAATACGCAATGGTGAGCTGACACCGAGCCTTTAATCGGGCATCATCCATGCCGACGCTCAGTTCACCGAACCAGAACGAGGGAAAATAGTATGATGTCAGTGAAATGAACCCACACCGCGCCGGCGAAGCCGTGATTCAGCAGCTCTACATTTTGTGCGACTTGGAAGGCGCTTCCCAGATCTCGCCCGAAAGCAAAACAGCCAT
>JAPLHX010000225.1 GCA_026389415.1 Coprothermobacterota bacterium
GGTGCGGATGGCACCGGGGTCGGCACCGGGCGCAGCCAGGCGGGGATCAGCTCAGTGCCGCAAGCGATGCAAAACGGCCAGGATTTTCGATTTGTTTGGTCACAGGCGGGGCAAGTCTGCAGCCAGAAACCCGTCGTTAAGGATAAGCCGCAGTTTTGACAACGGGAAGTGCCCGGGCGTACAGCCATGTGGCAGGAAGGACAACTGTTGACAAACGGCGGGTCGGTGAGAGGGATGGCCTGACCGCAGCGATCGCAACGAGAGGCAAGTTTTTCACCCTTGGCTCCGCAAAATGGACAAAACATCAATTGCTCCCTCTATCCAGCAACGGGAGATCTCCTGGGAATGTCTGGTGCATTTTCCTTAGGCTATCCATTTCATTGATCCTTGCTGCCTGACGCTGTTGTCCAAACGGTTGGCCCAGAATGCAGGACGAAACCACAAACCCTATCGCTCCCGTATTTGTAACGAATTCCCCTGCAAGGGTCAAATACTTCGGACATATCCGAGACGAATCCGAAAATCGGCAGCGTAAAGCAATCTTTTTTCACGGAGTGCCGAATGTTTATGTTTCCTGGACCCAACGGCGGAACTGGCGTAACAAGGGATGACCCGATACCGATCGCAAAAGGCGGCGATACTCCGCGGTCGCCCGGGGGCCGGCCAAGGTGTGTCGGGCCTCTCTCAATGCAACTTGAAAACTCTGGAGGCCGAATGTTTCCACCATTGCCGCCAGCAACCAACTGCGAAATCTTTCCAGCGTCGCCTCACTGATGCGGGTGCCATTCAGCTTTCGTTCCGCCAACAAGCCCATGAAAAGCGCCGTCGTACGCAAGTTTTCCCATCGCTGGCGCTCCTCCGGGTTGATCTCCTCGATCGGCCACTCTTCTTCCTCGGTCTCTTCGGATTCCACTACGATCAGGCCCTTGGGGAAACGGGCGCCGTTGGGGTTGGCCGAGCGGTAGTCCGCCAGAAAAGCGAAGAGTTCACGGGAGCCGGAGAACGATCGTTCTCGCAGTTCCCCATCGTCTGAGCCGCCCGGATCGTCCATCGTCCAGCCGGAGATCACGGGTGCTTCCAGGCTTGGCGGGAGATGGAACAGGATCTGGTCCTCCTCCGGATCATAGGCGCTCACGCGCAGCGAGAACTTGCCTAACCGTAACAGGAAACATTCTCCCTCTTCTTGCCGCTCTACGGAGAATCCCTGCAGCAAGTAGGCAGCGAATGTTTCCCCGTTGGGTGTCATGAGCGGATCGGATGATTCGTCCATCGCATCTTCCTTTCTACTCCTCGAGATACATCTCTTCGATCTGTTTGGCGTGCAAGCGGTTGAACTCTGCCCGGAGCAGTTTGCGCGTCCATCAAAGCAAGGGCGAAACCACGGGCAGTACATTCCAATTGCAGAAAGGAGATCGATTGCCAACCGGTCGAAGTCTTACTGAAAAGCAGCGGTCGTTCTCCAAATCGCTCGGCTGCTTGGTGAAACCGGGCAAGACATGCTGCCGCAGGCTGTTCCGACCACTAGAGGGGTGTCTTGTTCTGGATGTAGGAAACAGCCGCGCTTACAGTCGCTAAATGTGTAAAGTCCTGATCGGTGATCTTGATTTTAAACATGTCCTCGACCGCCATCACGATTTCCAGCAAATCCAACGAATCGACACCTAGGTCTTCGATCAAACGCGTCTCTTCGCGGATCTCTATCGTGGACTTAGTTACCTTCCGTACAATCGCGGCTAATTTGGTAATGATTTCCGTGCGTTCCATTGGTCTTTGAGGATTATGCCAGAGCAGCGGGGGGGAAGGGAAGAGTGGAATTCTAAAGTTGGGACAAGGTTCTCTCGATGCTGGAGCGGAAATCTTCCCAATAGGCATCAAAAGTAGTTTCCCGTTCCAGGAAGGGTGTCACCAGGCAGGAGCGCATGACAAAGACGGTGCCCACGCGCTCCCACTCCTGCCGGGGAATGCCGAACCGGGAAACGAAAACCGCTGGCGTTTGGCCGTATTCCTTCTCTTCCAGCGAAGTCTTGGAAAGGAGGAATTCGCTGCGGTAGAGATGACCGGAAGATTGAAAGCAATGCTCGTAGATACGCTGGTTCAGACGATTCATCGTTTCCAGGTTGGTGTTTCCCCGCTCGTTAAAGGCATAGACCACGATGTTTAAGTCGGGCTTCGTCAAGGTAAGGCTCTCGTATTGGCGATCGTTAGCAGCAAAAATCGGGCGTTCCACCAAGGAGCGGTAGAACTGCTGCGCCCCGCCAATGCTGGAGCCGATCAGCCGTCCGTAACCGGTTCGGTTCAGCGGCACCAGGCGGTGGGCAATCCATACGGCAGCAGCGGCCGCGCCCGGTTTCGATCCTTCCAGAATGTAGCTTCCGAGCAGTTGAGGGCTTTCTTGCGCTTGCTTGAAGACATAGGCAGCGAAATAGGAAATCAGTTGCACCACTCTCCGGTCGCGAGCCAAAAAAGCGCCGGCCGGATACGGGATGTAACCAAGCTTATGTGGATCGACCGTGATCGAGTCGGCAGAAGGAAAGGCCTGGTATGCCCGATACACTTCGGGTTCCGGCCAACCCGACGGAACAGCCTGCGGCAGCATGTCTTGCCCGGTTTCCTGCATCTCTTCCAGCTCCATGAAGCGGCCTTCTGCGTCCAGGAAGGTGCTTCGTGCATACCCTCCGTAGGCCGCATCGATGTGCAACCAAAAGGAGAGACCTCGCTTTTGCCAGGCGGTCCGAAGCTCGACCAGCTTATGGAAGGGATCTACCGCTCCTTCTTCTGTCGACCCGGCCACCGCCACCACGGCCAGGACCGGGATCCGCCCGGCTTCCAACTGTTCCAGGGTTTGGTCCAACGCGTCCATGTCGAGACGGTAGTTTTGGCGCACCGGGATTTGCACGAGGTTCTGTTGTCCCAGACCGAGCAAGTCCATCGCCTTCACCCAGGAATAATGCTTGCTCTGCGGCACCAGCACCTTTCCCAGGCCACCGGCCGGAATTCCCTGACCTCGTACGGAACACTGGCGCACTTCGTCCAATAACCCCGCTTCCCGGGCACGATCCATCAGGTCCAGCACGACCTCGGTCGGCAGATTCCACAATTCCCATTCCGTCCAGCCGCTAACCAACTGAGGAGCCGCATGGCGCAAGGCAAGGGGGATCGACTTCAAATTGCGAGCCAACCAGAGTCCTTCGTAGTTGGCCACGGTCCCCCCGGAGGTCAAATGGCCCCAGGCGGTATCCGGCGAATATCCCATCATCCCTGCCAATTGGCGACCCACCTCCAACTCCAAACCGGTCGTACCGGGAGAGCCTTCGTAGGCTACATTGTTCTGGTTGTACAACAAAGCCAGCATATAGCCGAGGTTTGCCGCCATCAGGGTTTCGGTCGTCATGTGCCCCAGATAACGGGGGGAAAACCAAGGGACCGAAGTCACTTGCAGCAAGCCCGCCAGTTCCACCAAGTTCCGGCGCATGTCCTGCATCGCAGCGCGGAATTCTTTCGTTTGCTGGTCCTGTGCAGTGATCACCGGCGGATCTTCCGGGTGAAATCCCCGTCGCCATTCGGCATAGTCGTCCATCATATACCCCAGCATTTCTTTGAATACTGAGTAGTTCTCCGCTTTGGGGCCCAGAAAATAGGCATATACATCGTTTGGATCGATCATCAATTCTCCCTTCCATCCACTATGAATTCTTCCTGCCGGTCGATGGGTAGTTCACGCAAGGAACATCACTGAAACATGATACCAGTGAAAGCGCTGGGGGTTTCGACTCTACGTACACCAGTTGACATTTGCCGATTTCTGAAAGCGCTGTTGGTCATCATGCGGTTTGAAATGTCAAGCGCCAAGCGGATTTCGTTGGGTCCAGTTTGTGCAAGCCCGTCCAGAAGACACATTTCGTGGTATATAGCGGAAATCGCGAAGCGGACACTTAGGAGGTTCCCCACGTGAAAGCGTGACCACAAGGACTCCTCGCCATTCTACTCGTCTTAGCTCTTCTCTGCCCTCTCTTAACTTTGCCGGTAGCGGCAGCAGAGAGCGTCAACAGCTATACTTCCTCCAGCATGAACCCCGGTGGATAGTGCGGCCGCGCTGCGCGGGCCATATCTCTGTCTTCCACCTCTCTTGACGCAACACCTCGTCGATCTTGGTTGGGTGTGGGAAAGCCGGCCTTCAATTTCAACTAATCATGCTGCCGCAGGCTGAGATGTTACACTAATCATGCTGCCGCAGGCTGATTTATCATCAATTCGAGGAGAAAGGCTGACCATGAATATCGATCCGGAGAAGTTGGAGCAAATCGAACAGATCGTTGTACAGTCGACGGGGGAGGACCTGCAGAGGGAAGGCCTCAAAGAATATGTGGAGCCCTGGGAAGACGGCTACCGGACTCACGATCACCCCCAGGACACTTTCGAGTGGTGGTACCTGGATGCAGACCTGGAGGACGGCTCATCCACCGTGATCGTCTTCAACACCAAGCCGCACACTCACCCGCAGGGTCCCCTGGCGCCCTCGGCGGGCCTCCTCTGGCGCCATCCCGACGGGAAACGGGAGCAACTGGCGGACAAGCGAACGCCCGAGGAGTTCTCCGCCTCTACCGAGGGTTGCGACGTTCACATCGGTCCAAGCTGGTTGAAGGGTGACTTGAACCGTTACGAGATGCACACGGAAATCGAGGGTGTTATTGCCGACTTCGTTTTCCAGCGGGGTTCCCCTTCCTGGCGACCGGGAGCGGCCAAGACCTACCTGGACAAAGCCAAGACACGCTACTTCGCCTGGGTGGTACCGGTTCCCTACGGTACAGTGGAGGGCACTATCACCCGCGACGGAAAGACGATTGCTGTAAAGGGTACCGGTTACCACGACCACAATTGGGGCAATATCCTCTTAAACGGGATGTACGACCATTGGTACTGGGGTCGGGCACATCTCGGGGATTACTCAGTGATCTACGTGCAGATCACCACCCTGCACATTCTGGGTGGGATCAAGCTCCCCGTCTTCTATTTGGCCAAGGGAGACAAGATCCTCGTCGGGGACGGCCTGCCGCTCTCCCTGATCACGGACGAGTTCGTCAAAGATGAAGCCAGTGGGCGCTCTTACCCGACCAAACTGGACTTCGACTGGCATCGCGAGAAATACGGCTCGGTCCATTTAACCATCCGCAATCCGCAGATCATCGGCACACTTGACCTACTAGACTCGGTCCCGCGCTGGGAACGGCCATTGATCCGCCTCTTCTCTAACCCCCACTATTTCGACTTCGATGCTGACATAATCCTGACAGTGGACTTGCAGCAAGAACAGAGCCAGGTCAACGGCCGGACGATCTACGAGCTAATGTTGCTGCGCTGAAAAACCTCTTTCGCTGTAACTTCCAGCCCTGGCCCGTCCGACCTCACTGGACGGGCCCTTGTTTCATCTACCTGCGGGTTTCCTCGAACTGATCATGGTAGACAGCGCACAGTTTCTCCAGAGTGGCCAGGCGAAGACACACGGTCTTCCGCATGATGTCTTCCTCCGCCTTTTTCTCGTCTCTAGTCCGCAATGGATTGTAGGCCGGACGCGAGTGAAAAGGCGACTGGTTACTTTCATTACGACTCCCAGAGCCAATTATTGCCTACTCGATTTCGACTCGCCGGTAGGCTATGAAGGTGCTGTGGGGGCGCCACAGTTTGGGCAGAAGCGGGTGTCCTCTTCTAGTTTTGTCCCACATTGACTACAGAAACCGGCGGAGGCGGGAGGAGGTTTCGTGGCGCTGGGCTGCGCCAACTGGGTTTGCAGGGCTCGCATCTGTCTGCGGGCGCGCAAACTGACCACCAGCCCTGCGATGCCCAACAGAAACATTGCTCCGAACAGGATTATGATCCACTCAAAGACGGATAAGCCACGCCCGCCAGTGTCGGACGGCTCTTGGGTGGCGGGTGTCGAGGGCGGTGGGGTGGTTGACGGCGGAAGCGGAGTCCCCGTTGTAACAGTGCTGCTCGGCGTGTAGGTGAAGCTTCCTCCCTGGGGACCTTCCAGCACGATCTCGTTTCCGCTGAGTTGGGCGCTGCCTTCGTAACCGACCAGTTCCCCGGATACGCTGAGCGTCAATTTCTGCCAGAGTTCCAGGTTGGGAAACTGCAGCTCGATATTTCCATTGTCCAGTACGGAGCGCGTGGGTTGAGGAGAACTTGTTTGCATTTCCCAGAAACCGTTGAAATCCGTCCAAGAAAGGGATAGGCGGTAGCGATATTCGCCTGTTGGTTCCGGCGTACCCGCAGTGACACCGGGAATTGTGCTGTAGAATTCAATCTCTTCCTCAATGGTCTTAGGATAACCGGGTGGGAGCATCACTTCCAGCATGCCCGTGCCGCTGCCATCGTTTTCCAGCCGGAATTGACCCGCTAGGGTTGGCACAAGGTATTCGGTCGGTGTTACTCCCAGCCGGAAGACGATCCTCATCGTCGGTTGCTCGATGAACCGCACCGTCTGCACACTCAACTCGCCGGTGGTGCTATCGATTTGCCCGGGAACATTCACTTGCAGTTCGTCACAGTCGGCTTTATTGCCAAAAACAAGGGTAATTGTGTCTCCGGACTCTGACTCCTGCCAACTGGCTTGAAGCAACTTCTGGGGGCCTTGGCTAAAATCCGTCCAACGAAATGGGATCTCCCAGTTGCCCACCCCATGATCGACAAGCGGGCTCGGTTCGATTCCTGGCGCTTTCTGGAAGAATGAAAGGAACGTGTCCGGCTTTTCCGTGCTATCGGCTGGTAAGTAGATTTGCAAGCTGCCCCAGCCGCTTTTGTCCGCCGCGAAGTTCAACTCGAGGCGCAGGTTTTGGGGAGGCAGGGGGACAGTTGCCTGGCACAGAGGGAGCCCAATCAACAGCAACCCCCAGCAGAGTAGAAATGCAAGAACCCAACGCATCACGCTTCCTCCTTTTTCAACCCTTCGTTCAACAACTTCCGTCTCTATTTTAGGCGAGCCGGGTCACGTGGCAAACCATGATAAAGGTTTTCTTCTTTGTAGGTGATCAGGGGCTGGGCACGTTTGTGGGTAGAATTTCCTCAACCAGCCGAAACGCCCCTTCTTCCAGCAGCAACACCGATACCGGCTTCTTGGGCACGTGGATACCGGGACCGTAAGAGATCGTTCCCGTTACCGCGATATAGTCGCGGGTTTCCTCCAGGGCTCTCTCCAAATCTTTTCCGTCGGTTGTGCCGGCTTGCCGGATGGCATTTGCCACTAAGTGAATTGCGTCATATCCCAGAGCTGCAAAGGCGTTTTCTGGCTTTACGCCCCACTTCTGCCGATAGGCGGAGATGAACTGCTTCATCTGCCGGCTTCCCCCTTGTTCGTCCAGCAGACAATGCGTTGTGAATGCAACGTTTTGCATGTCTTTGGCCGCATGCAGGAAGGTGGGGGAATCGAAACTGTCACCGCCCATCACCGGCTGCTCCAGACCAGATTCCCGTAATTGGCGGACGATCGTTCCCGCATCTTCCGGACTGCAAGCCACGTAAATCAAGTCCGGTGGAGGATCCAACTGGCCAATGGCGCGGATTTGCCTCGAGAAGTCCGTTTCTGGGCCGGCAAACATTTCCTCCCGCAGGATTTGCCCGCCGAGGGTTGTAAACGCCTGGTGGAAGTAATCGCCCAAAAGCAGGGCATATTCCATCGAGCGGTCTTCCAGGATGCAGGCTCGTTTCGACTGAATCCGGCCGACAGCATATTCAGCCGCAGCAGCGGCTTGCGCGTTGTCGCCAAAGCACGCCAAATAGCAGCGGGGCAATTCCAGCGGTAACAGGGGGGAGGTGGCACCGCTTGTGATAAAAGGGATTTCTGCCGGAGCCAGAATCCGCCCCGCGATCCGCACTTGGTCCGTATCGGAGAAGCCGACGACGGCCACCGGCTTCTGGTCGAGAAGTCTAGAAGCGGCCACGACCAGGGATTGGGAGTCGGTCCTTCCGTCGTAGAGGATCAGTTCCACCGTGCGCCCAAGGATGCCCCCCGCTTGATTGATCTCCTCCACCGCCAATTGAGCCCCGTGTGCGGAAGGTATGTCCAGAGGGGCTTGGGAGCCCACCAGATTGTAAAGTGCGCCGATGCGAATGGGTCCTGTGTCCGGTATCGGCGCCATCGTGCTGGAAGGAGCAACGAGAGAACAGGAGGCCAATCCCAGCAGCATTGTTCCACAGAATACCTTCACTAGCATTCGTTTCATCCAGCATTCCTCCCGCAGCCAAGGTCCATCCCTTTCGATTATTTCACAGATCGCGTTTGAAAGGTTCGTCCAGTTAAAAACTAAATTTGAAATCGTGATCTTTGGGAACTCCGTGCGGTGTCCAATATTGATGTTCTCGGTGCAGCCGCATCCCCTCTCATCTAAAGGGAAATGGTAGGGTCGCGGGGTCGGCTTTTCCAATGAGACTCGGGGTGTCGGTAATCTGTGCCACGAGGGGGTAAAAACGCTAGAATGAGAGCAAAGGAGGTATATCATGCTGACTTTGGCTGAAGAGATACTCTTGCTCGCACTGGATGAAGAAACAGGCACAATTGTTGACTTGCCGAACTATCAAACCAACGCAATGCTTGTGGCGGCTGTATTGATGGACCTCGCCCTACAGAATCGGATTGATACGGATGTGCAGAACCTGCAGGTAATCAGCCAGGAGCCCACCAGAAACCCGATCCTGGATAAAATTTTAAGCTTACTGCCAGTGCCGGGGCAGACGCAATCGATTCGCACTCTGCTGGATCGCCTGTCCGAGCAAGGAGAGGATATCCGTGAGCTGGCCCTATGCCAATTGATCGAAAAGCGGATCTTGAAGCAGGAGAATCGGCGTTTACTTTGGGTATTCAAAACCCGTCGCTACCCGATGATCGACAACCGGGAAATCAAGGAGGTAGAGGGTCGTCTGCACGACTTAATTACGGGTGATGATCTACCAGACCCACGTGATGTAGTCTTGATCAGCCTAGTGAATATCTGCGGATTGTTCGACCAAATTCTTTCCCCCCGTGAATGGAGGCGAAGCCAGGCCCGAATCGCTCAGTTGAGTAAAATGGACTTGATCGGCCAGCAATTATCCAAGTCCATCCAGGAAATCCAACGAGCCATGGCGATGTCTAGTTTGCCGGGTTAATTGGATCTATTCCGGAAAGAATGCCTGGAGGGGAATTCTGAGCCCATAAGGGGGGCGATGATGCGTCTATCGCCCCTGCGATTGGTTTCCTGCGGGTTCTGTTTCCTTGCTACAATCGATAGTCTTGACCAAAGGTAACCGATGCCCTGGAGGACAGAATGCCAGAATACGTTGGATATATCGTTACCGTGATCAGTTTGCTGACCCTCTTTCCGGTAGGACTGACGTTACGTGGGTCAGCCCCCGCTGCCAAAGTCTTGGCAGCACGAACCGGGCAAAAGGCCTTCGATCGATGGATTCTTCTTATGCAATTGCTCCCTTTCCTGGTATTGCTGATACTGATCGGCCTTTCATTTCTGCTTTGGGGTACGGACCGTATTCAACATATCGCTCATCTGGCAATGCTGGAGGGTCTTCTGGTAATCGTGTTGGACGGATGGCTCGCGATTGGCCTAGCCCTTCAGGCCAAACAGAAGCTGCCCTGGCTGGCGCTGGCCGGATCGTTGCTACCCCTGGCGTTGGCAGTCTATCTTGGCTCCTATTCCGTTTTCTACCCCCTGTTTTCAAGCGGTGGCTTCGCCTTCGCCCTCCTGGCTGGTATCTTGCTGTTGGGAGAAAGCTATTTTTTCTGGGTCGCTCTCATTCGTCGGGCAAAGGGATTACCGCCCCTGCAAATTGATATCCGCTTGCGCTTACGCTAGTCGGTTCCGCCTGCAATCGTCAGTAAACAGCCTGCGGCAGCATATTCAGTACTCTGCTATGATGGTATATCTTTTTTTCTTTTTATGAGCGGACAGCACGGTAGGTTTGTTCGGCCCCAGGGAACTCGTATTCTCCGGAGGTAGGCTTTATGACATTTGTGCTTTGGTACCAGGGGATGATCGCCCTCATCCTACTGATTGTCCTCTGGAATTTCGCCGGAAACCTGCGCTATTTTCGCAGGCTTTCTTCCTATCCGTGTGCCGCTCCAGAGCGGCAACCTTTTGTTTCAATCCTCGTGCCGGCCCGCAACGAAGAGCGGAACATCGCTCGTTGTATAGAGAGCTTAGTAGCCCAGAAATATCTCGAGTTCGAAGTGATTGCATTAAATGACAATTCCAGTGACCGAACAGCCGAAATCCTGACGGAACTGCAGGCTCGATACCATCGTTTGAGAGTGCTCCCGGGAAAGCCCCTGCCCGCGGGCTGGGTGGGAAAGAACTTCGCCTGTCACCAACTGTATCGTGCTGCTAGAGGAGATTTTCTCTTTTTTACCGATGCCGACACCTGGCATCATCCGCAAACCCTTGCTAAAAGTATAGTGGCGTTGAATTCGGAGGGTGGGGATCTGCTCAGTGCGATTCCTCAGGAGGAAGTCCAATCACTCTCCGAGCGGATGGTGGTACCCTTCATGCACTTCGCCGTGCTCTGTTTCCTGCCCCTCCGTTGGATCTGGAACCATGCAAGCCCACTGCTCTCCTTTTCCGTGGGCCAGTTCATGTTCTTTCGCCGTACCGCTTATGAGAGAATCGGCGGACACGCGGCCATACCCGGAGAATTGGTCGAGGACATGGCTCTCGGCAGGCGGATCAAACAAACCGGCTGCAAATTGCTTTTACTGGACGGAAACGGAATGATCTTCTGCCGGATGTATCGTAGCACAAGGGAGGTTTGGGCCGGTTTCGCCAAGTCGATCTTCGCTGTCTTCCACTTCCAATTGGTTCCCCTGGTATTGCTGGTTACGGTGGCTAATTTCCTCTTCCTGGTGCCGTTCCTGACCTTCCTGATTTTCTGCTTGCGAGGAGACTGGGCGGGACCGGCATTCTGGCTGGTGGCTCTACAAATGGGGGCCGTGCTCCTGGCGAAGCTTCTGATGTCTACCCGTTTTAGCTATCCGTTGGTGGACGTCTTGCTGCACCCTTTTTCTCTCCTTCATCTGGACTTGATCATCTTTTATTCCACCCTCCAACACATTCTGGGAATCGGGGTAACCTGGAAGGGTCGCCGCTATCAGACTGCAGAAACGCCGATGGAGGATTGGGTGGAGCTTCCCGAGCAAGAGGAAGCGCTGGAAGGGCCCAAGAATGGCCCTCCAGCGGAGCTTTAGGAGGTGCGCAGATGGAATTCCTGATCGCCGTTGGCCTGATCCTTACCGCCTATTGTGTGGGTGGAATTCCTTTTTGCCTGATTTTGGGAAAGGTCGCCGTTGGCAAGGATCTCCGACAACTGGGAGATCACAACCCTGGAGCCTGGAACCTGATGTTCAATGCGAATCTGCTTTGGGGTGTGGCGGGGGCACTGTTGGATGCCGGGAAGGGAGCCTTTGCGTTTTGGCTTGGATTACGATTCGGTGGTCCATTAGTGGGGTATCTAGCTGCCGTGGCAGCTGTGGCCGGGCACAACTGGTCGCCATTTCTCCGCTTCTCCGGTGGTAAGGGTGTAGCTGCAGCGCTGGGGGGGTTGGTTGCAATCTCTCCTTGGGCCTTGATCGTCTATGCATTCCTGGTCACCACCCTCCTGCTTGTGACTCGTCGAATGGCAGTCGGCATCTTGGGAGCTTTGTTGGGATCCTTGTTATTCCTCATCGCCTGGAATCGAGATCTGGCGAGCCTTATTTATTCCGTTACATTGTTGACGGTAATGGCACCAAAATACCTGATCGACGCGCGGATCTTACAAACACAGCACGGGTCCAGCGAACAAAACCGATACGATCTGTTCACAGCCAAACCACGCTGATCATGGGCACGCAAAATCGTTTCTGGCGGACATTCTTAGCCACTGCGCTGGCAGCATTGCTTCTATTTCTCCCGTCGGGATCGGTGTTGGCGCAGGATTCCAACCCGACTGCCTACACCGATCTGTCCGGGCATTCCGGAGAAGCAGAAATCCGCTCCTTGCTGGACGCAGGAATCCTGGAAATCGAACCGGACGGGAAATTTCACCCCGACCAGCCTTTCACCCGGCTCTCCTTCTTACCACCATTGGCCAGGATGTCCCGATTGAATTCCGCCACTCCCACCTATCCGGCAGCGATTCCATTCACTGACGTGCCCGTGTCCAACTATGCCTACCCTGATTTGCAGCGGATTCTGCAGACCGCTCTTTATCCGGATCGATTCTTCCGGGGGATTGCGGAAGGGACTACTTTGAAACCCGATCTCTCCCTCACGGTGGCCGAAGGATTGGCTCTGATTGTGCGGTCGCGTGGCTGGGTCCACGGAGTGCAATTGCCGGGTAGTTCTCCGTTTGCCGATGTATCCTCGGACCATTGGGCGTTTCCGGAAATCTTTGCCGCTTATGAGCACGGATTGCTATCTACGGACATGGTCGATCCGGATACACCCTTGGCGCGGTGGCAGGGAGCGGTGTACTTATCCCGGGCCCTGGGACAAGAACCGCAAAAAACGATTTACATCTCCCTGGCCCAATACGACTGGTCGCTCTACCTGGCGGAGGGTGCCTTCGTCATTGCTACGCTCCCCCAGCTCAGCGGCCAAGCTGGAATGGAAACTCCTGTTGGAGAATATACAGTACTCTCTAAGTCGGATGTCACTACCATGAGTGGCGCCGATTATGTGGTGCCCAATGTCCGCTGGTGCCTGTTCTTCATTGGTCGGACCTACGCCATTCATGGCAACTGGTGGAAACCGGACGGCTTTTTCGGTCAGGACCCATCCAAAAACGGTAGCCATGGCTGTGTGGGGTTGATTCAACCGCTGGAGGGAGATGAGGGAAAGCCGGGAGAAAAGGGTCGTGACGATGCCAAGATTTTATATGACTGGGCGCCGGTGGGTACTCTTATCGTGATCACGACGGATCTATTGCGAGATCAATTCCACTCCCGTCCCTAATCAGAAGGAATGGAACCGACTACTCCCTGCACGAACCAATCGACTTGCTGCAATTCCTCGTAGTTCAGTGTCTTCCCTTCGGGGACCCGCACCTTCCCTTGCTGATCGGCTAAGGGGCCGGCAAAGATTTGCTCCAAACCAAACGTGCCCGCTTCCATCTGCGCTTTCACTTCGCGGACTAGCTCTTTTCCCGCTTCGGGAGCGAAGATAGATGGTGTCGTGAAATCCACCGTTCTTTGCTGCAAGCCGCCCCAGAAGGCATTGGCCGTCCAGGTGTTTTGTTGGATCTGGTGCACGGTGCTGATGTAATATTCGCCCCAATTCCACACCACGCTGGCCAGTACGGCTTTGGCCGCGAAGGGTGCCATATCTGAGTTGAACCCGATAGAGAAGATGCCCCGTTCCTGGGCAATTTGCTGTGGCACAGGCGTATCCTGGTGTTGGGCAATCACGTCACAGCCGATATCGATCAGTGTGGTGGTTTCGGATCGCTCTTTTTCCGGGTCCGCCCAGTCCATCGTCCAGCCGACCACCACAGTCGCTTGGGAGTTGGCGCGGCGCGCGCCCAGCGTGAAGGCATCGATTTCGCGGATGATGTCATCCAGCGGGTAGGCCGCTACAAAGCCGATCTGGTTGGTTTGGGTGGTGCTTCCGGCTAGCAAACCGGCCAAGTAAAATGGCTCCCCAATTTTGCCGTAGTAGGTGCTGATGTTGGCTGTCGTTTGATCTCCTTCACATTGTAGGAAGCGAACCTGAGGAAATTCATCCGCCACCGAAGAAACAGCGTCTGCAAACACAATGGAGGTGGAAACAATCAAGTCGTATCCCTCTTCGGCTAGTTTACGCAAGACGGAGACGGCTTCGGGCCCAGCCGGAGTATCTTCCAGATAGATGGTTTGCAAGCCGGGGATTGCACTTACCAATGCCCGGCGACCCTCTTCGTGGGCTTGCGTCCAGCCGCCGTCGCTGATTTTGCCATAATAGAGGAAGGCAATGCACAGGGGTTGCGCCGTGGGGCTGGTCGTTGTCGGTGGCGAGAAAGAGGGAGAGGAGGGTGCTGATTGGCAACCGGTCAGCAATAAGCAGGGCACAAGCAATATCGGCACCCAACAACGGGCGAGGAGTGCGGGGCACAAGCGATGACAAGAAGTCCTCATGAATCAGGTATACGCTGAAGCAATTTGTTTGACAACTCTGGAAAGCAACATATAATAAAACGTCGTTGCGAGGGCAGTGGCCTTCGTTTCGCTTATTCGGCAACCTTGCAGGGAAAAACCGGAATCGCGGGAGCTCAGAAAACATGACGTATCTGACCATGGCCTTTCTTATTTTGTTTGCTGTCCTGGCCATTCTCCTCCCCAGCACCTTGATGAGCGTACTTTCCTTGGCCGCCGTCTCGGCTCTTCTCTCCATTGTCTTCTTCCAGCTGGGGGCGCCTGTGGCAGGAGTGTTTGAACTATCGGTGGGAGCGGGGCTGATTACCGTGCTGGCAGTATTAACGATCAGCTTCATCCAGGCACGGAAGGTGAAGAAGCAGATTCGGACGGAGCTATGGATTGTTGCTAGCTTCGCGGCCGCTGCCTTGTTTTTCTTCATCTTCAACAGCTTGAGCCCCTGGGTCTCTCCTTCCTCTGTGCCACCAGTCAATTGGGGGGCGGTGGGGGAAGTGCTTTGGCGCCTGCGGGCATTTGACTTGCTTCCACAGGCTCTGGTGATCCTCTCTGCCGTGCTGGGCATTCTCGTGCTGCTACGGCCGGAGAAAGTGGAAACACCTTGAGCGAGAACTTACTTCCCTACGTCTTTGTCCTCTTTGGCCTGGGTCTTTTCTGTCTTCTCACCCAGCGCAATCTGATCAAACTTTTAGTCGGACTGGAATTGCTGGGTAAGGCCACCACATTGGCAATCGTCTGGAGTGGGGTTTTGCGGAATACGCCGGACTATGCGCAAAGCCTGGCTTTGATGGTGATCGCGATTGAAGTAATGGTAGTGGCAATCTTCCTAGCCTTGATTAACGCCTTTCACCAAAAATCCCAAAATTTGGACACCGATGACTTGCGGAGATTAAAAGGATGAGCGGCGAACTGGCTGGCTGGTTGATGCTGTTGTTACCCTATGCCGGCGCGGCGCTGGTTCCTCTGCTCAACTTTCTTTCCTCCCGCGTAGTACCATATTTTGCCGTTCTGGTAGGGTTGGCTTCCTCGGTGGTGGCATTCTTCATTTTGGGAGCGCCGAATACAGCCGGCGTGAGCTTGAACTGGTTGCCGGGTGTGCTGAAAACCGGCTTGTCCCTGGATGTCCTTTCCGTAGTTCCCGCCTTAATCGCGACCTGGATCGGTTTCCTGGTGCTAATCTACTCTCTCGGCTACATGAAGGGGGAGGAGAACCTCAGCCGCTATTTCTCCTTGACCTTGCTGTTCATCGGCTCAATGGTGGGAATGTCGATGGCCGACAATTTCTTGGCGCTTTTCTTTTTCTGGGAAGTGATGGGGGTTTGCTCCTACGCTTTAATCGGCTTTTTCTACAAGGATCCGAAAGCGGCCGCGGCCGGTGTAAAGGCTTTCCTTACGACCAAGATCGGTGACGTGGGCTTGATTACAGCAATCCTCGTGCTCTACGCCAACACCGGTACCTTCGCCATCGGCCAGAACCTGGAAATGGCGGCCTCGCTGGGCGCGCCGATCCTGGGAATAGTTTCTTTCGGCTTCATCATGGGTGCCGTAGGAAAATCGGCTCAGTTACCACTGCATGTCTGGCTGCCGGACGCAATGGAAGCCCCAACCACCATCTCCGCCTTGATCCATGCTGCCACAATGGTCAACGCAGGTGTTTATCTGTTGGCTCGCGTTTATCCTTTGTTGACCCAAGCTCCCTGGTCGTTGATGCTGGTGCAGTGGATTGGCGCCCTCACCGCATTGTTGGGATCGCTGCTAGCCACATTCAACTTCGATTTGAAACGAATCCTCGCCTACTCCACCATTTCCCAACTGGGGTACATGGTGATGGCTGTTGGCTTGGGCGCGGTGTTCGCTTCCCAATTCCACCTTTTTTCCCACGCCATCTTCAAGGCCTTGCTCTTCCTGGGAGCCGGTGCGGTGGTTCACGCGATTGGTACTCGTGATATTCGCCGAATGGGTGGACTGAAAAAGGTGATGCCGGTCGTGGGAGTGACCTTCTTTGTAGGCGCCCTGGCTTTAATGGGGTTTCCCATGTTGAACGGTTTCTTCTCTAAGGATCTGATCCTGGAAAGCGCGCTAGTCGACGCGGCGTGGGGTCCCTTGATCGTGGCGGGTCTGGCGGCGTTGCTCACTGCATTCTATGCCCTGCGCACCACCGCTGCGGTTTTTTGGGGAAAAGCCCGCTACAAAGGTCATCCGCATCGCACTCCCTGGGTGATGAGCAGCCCCTTGGTGCTGCTGGCTTTGGCCACTTTCGTCTCCTGGTTGCTCATCGGACCGATCACGGCGGCCTGGAATGCCGCCAATCTGGCAGCGCCGGAGTTGACCATCCCGGAGCTGCTTCTGGAAACGTTCACCGCACCTGCATTCTTCATTACACTGGGAGTGATCTTCGGCGGCTTGTTGCTATTTGTCTACCGCAAGCCGATCGGCAAGACCGTGCGCGAGCGTATGCCCCGCCTGCTTCGCGCCACTTCAGCAGGGCTGGGGTTCGATGCCGTTTATGGCGGATTCTCCCGATTGGTGTATGCCGCCAGCGGGTTCGTCCTGGGCATCTGGGACGAGAAAGTGATGGAGGGGATCAACCGGGTGACCGGTTGGTGCAGCTTGCGCCTCAGTGAAGGGTCGCGCGCGCTACAAACCGGAGACATTCACTGGAACCTGCTCTACATCGTTCTGACCTTAATCATCCTTTTGGGGATTGTCCTATGGTAGACATGCTGCCGCAGGCTAATATCCTGATTCTTCAATTCCTGGCCTTGCTGGGCGCTCTGGTGATCTGGATTTTCCTTCGCCGGAACGCCCAAGCCGCGGGTGTGCTGGCTTTGCTCTTTGCTCTTGCCCAGCTTGTTTTCACAGTGGTGATGCTATACCTGCTGCCTTCTGCTGCGACTTTCAGCTTAAACATCGGTCTTAATATCACTTTCCAGTTGGATTCGCTTGCCGGGATCGCCCTGTTGGTGATTTCCGGCGCCACCGTCATCGCCGTACTCTACTCTTTCCGTGCCAAACAGACGCCGGCGCGCACGCCCTCTTTTTATGCCTTGATGCTGTTGGTGCTTTTCGGAACCACCGGTGTGGCTCTGGCGCGTGATTTAATCCAGTTTTACATCTTTTGGGAGGCGATGCTGATCCCAGCCTGGTTCCTGGTGTTGAATTGGAACGAGCAACCAGAAAAAGCCCGCTACACCGGGTTGAAATTCTTCATCATCACGCATGTGGGAGCCGTGTTGATGCTGGCCTCTATCCTTTGGATCGTAGCATTGGCGGGGACCGGCAATATGGACGCCCTCGCCGGCTTTCTGCCCACCTTGCCTGCCGGCACGCTAACTGCGATGGCGGCTCTTTTCCTGATGGGTTTCATCGTCAAGTTGGCTATCTTCCCCTTTCACACCTGGCTGCCGGATGCTTACACCTCAGCCGTAATGCCGGTAACACTGATCCTGGTCGGGGTAATGACCAACATTGGCATTTATGGTATGGCTCGTTTCCTACCCTTCTTCCCTTCGACCGGCACGACTCCACTTTCCTTACCGCTGCTGATTGCCGCGGTCGTGACGATGTTTTACGGTGGAGCGATGGCTCTGGTGGAGAAAAATATCAAGCGGGTGGTGGCATACTCCTCGATCAGCCAGATGGGGTA